>NZ_ATHV01000036.1 GCF_000422205.1 Desulfovibrio sp. X2 | reverse complement strand
TTTTTGCAAGCAGAAGACGGCATACGAGATTAGCTCCCGGTCTCGGCATTCCTGCTGACCCGCTCTTCCGATCTAGGGGGCGCGCAGCCCCCTCCCTGCCCGCCGGAGGCATCTTCCTCCGTCTATTCTTCCCGCAGCACGGCGCCGTTGGCCGCGGAGGCGACCTGTCGGGCGTAGCGGCGCAGGATGGGGGACTTGAGTTCCTTTTCCGGGCGCTTCCAGGCGGCGCGGCGGCGGGCGAGTTCGTCCTCGGAGACTTCGAGGACGAGGGAGCGGTTCGGGATGTCGATGGCGATGGTGTCGCCTTCCTGGACCAGGCCGATGGCGCCGCCGGAGGCGGCCTCGGGCGAGACGTGGCCGATGGCCGCGCCGCGCGAGCCGCCGGAGAAGCGGCCGTCGGTGATGAGGGCCACGTCCTTGTCCAGGCCCATGCCCGCGATGTTGGAGGTGGGCGAGAGCATTTCGCGCATGCCCGGGCCGCCGCGGGGTCCCTCGTAGCGGATGACGATCACGTCGCCGGGCTTGATGGCGCCGTCGAGGATGGCGGCGTTGGCGGCCTCCTCGGTGTCGAAGACGCGGGCCGGGCCCTTGCGGGTCATCATCTCCGGGGCCACGGCGGACTGTTTGACCACGGCGCCGTCCGGGGCCAGGTTGCCGCGCAGCACGGCGATGCCGCCGTGCTTGCTGTAGGGGTCGGAGACGGGCCGCACGACCTCGTGGTCCACGACGCGGGCCTTGAGCTCCGCGAGGTTCTCGCCCACGGTCTTGCCGGTGGCGGTCATGCAGGCGGTGTCGATGAACCCGGCCCCGGCGAGTTCGGCCATGACGCCGGGGATGCCGCCCGCGGCGTGCAGGTCCTCTATGTGATGGTGCCCTGCCGGGGAGAGGTGGCAGAGGTTGGGCGTGCGGCGGCTGATCTCGTCGAAGATGTCCAGGTTCAGGTCGAGTCCGGCCTCGCGGAACACGGCGGGCAGGTGCAGCACGGTGTTGGTGGAGCAGCCGAGCGCCATGTCCAGGGTCACGGCGTTGGCCACGGCCTGCTTGGTGACGATGTCGCGCGGGGTGATGTTCCTCTTCAGGAGCTCCATGACCTTCCGGCCCGCGGTGTTGGCCAGGCGGACGCGCGCGGCCGTGGGCGCGGGGATGGTGCCGTTGCCGGGCAGGGCCAGGCCGATGGTCTCGGAGAGGCAGTTCATGGAGTTGGCGGTGAACATGCCCGCGCAGGAGCCGCAGCCCGGGCAGGCGCACATCTCCATCTCCTCGAGCTCCTCCTCGCTCATGAGGCCGCGCTTGACCTTGCCCACGGCCTCGAAGACGCTGATGAGGTCGGTGCCGCCCTTGCCCGCGAACATGGGGCCGCCGGAGACGAGCACGGCCGGGATGTTCAGGCGCAGCATGGCCATGAGCATGCCGGGCACGGACTTGTCGCAGTTGGGGATGAGCACCAGGGCGTCGAAGGGGTGCGCGGTGGCCATGATCTCGATGGAGTCGGCGATGTTCTCGCGGCTGGGCAGGGACATGCCCATGCCCTCGTGGTTCATGGCCAGGCCGTCGCAGACGCCGATGGAGGGAAATTCGATGGGCGTGCCCCCGGCCATGCGCACGCCCGCCTTGACCGCGGCGGCGATGGTGTCGAGGTGCTTGTGGCCGGGGACGATCTCGTTGGCCGAGTTGACCACGCCGACCAGGGGGCGCTCGATCTCCTCGCGCGTGAGGCCGAGGGCGTAGAGCAGGGAGCGGTGCGGCGCGCGGGAGAGCCCGCCGGTCATTTTCGTGCTGCGCATTGTCTTCCTCCGGATGCTGGGGATGCTCGCGTGATGCAGAAATACCGTTCCGCCCGGTTCTAGCCCCCTTCCCGGCCCCGCGCAAGGCGCAGGCCGGGCCGCGGGCCGGGGGCCGCATTGACAGCCCATGCCCGGGTTGGATACTCAACGCCCATGGGAAAACTATCCCGGAGGCATCCGTGAGTCACGGTCCCTCCCCTGCCCAGCAGCCGCACGACCCGGACGGCGTCTTCCCTGTCTCGCCCCTGCTGATCATCCCCTCCGCCGTCGGCGGATTCAGCATCTATCTGCGGCTGGACGGCAATCTCATCCTCTACGCCCGCAAGGGCGAGCGCTTCACCGACCGGCACCGCACGCGGCTGCACGAGCTCGGCGTGCGCCGCCTCTTCGTGAAGAGCGAGGAGCGCGGGGGCTACGAGAACTATCTGCAGGAGCACCTGGGCTCGATCCTCGACGACGAATCCATCCCGCTCTCGGGCCGCGTGCAGGTCTGGTACGAGGCCACGCTCGGCCTCGTGCGCGACGTCTTCGAGCACAAGCTGCCCCGGCCGCTCGGCGCGCGGCGCTTCGAGAAGGTCCGCTGCCTGGTGCGCACGACGCTCGACCTCTTGAGCAGGCAGGAGGCCGTGCGCGAGATGGCGCGCTTCCTCACGCGCGGCTTCTCGGTCTACTCCCACGGCATCGGGACCATGGTCCTGACCGCCTGCGTGCTGCAGGGCTGCGAGGACGTGGACGACGAGCTGCTCGAGGCCTGCGCCATGGGCGCGCTGCTGCACGACATCGGCAAGACGCGGCTGCCGCGCGAGGTGGCGCAGAAGAACCTCGAGGCGCTCTCCGCGGCCGAGCTCGAGTTGTACCGGAGCCACCCCGCCCTGGGCGTGGCCATGTGCTCGGGCGTGTCCCTGCCTCCGGCCGCGCTGCACTGCATGCTCATGCACCACGAGCGGGTCAACGGCTCGGGCTACCCGGGCGGGGCCCAGGCCTCGGACATTCCGCGCCACGTGGCCGTGCTCTCGGTCTGCGACATGTACGACAACTACACCCGCGCCGGGGCCTACGGACCGGCGCTCTCGCCCTTCGAGGCCCTCTCGCGGCTGCAGTGCGCCCGGGGGCTCTACGACACGGACGCCATCAAGCGGCTCATCCTCGTGCTGGCCGACGCCCGCGTGGTGGAGGCCGGGGGAGAGCCCGCGGGGGAATCCGCGGCAGAACCCTCGGAGAAGAGGGAAGGGTCCGCTCCCGGCGGCAGGTAGCCATGTCCGAGCTCAGCTTCATCGACTGCCACGTGCACACGGCCCTGCACTCGGCCTGCTCCACGATCCCGCCCGACGAGGCCTGCGCCGCGGCCCTGGCCACGGGGCTCTCGGGCCTCGTCTTCACGGAGCACCACTACCAGTGGCGCGAGCGCGAGCTCGCGCGCCTGCGCGACCTCTTTCCCGGGCTCATGCTCTACTCGGGCACGGAGATCACCGTGGAGGAGGGGCACGACATCGTGGTCATCACCGACTCGATGCACCTGGACCTGCCCCGGCCCGTGCCCTTTTCGCTGCTGCGCGACGTGCTGGAGGCGGTGCGCGAGGAGGCGTACGCCTTCGTGGCCCATCCCTTCCGCTGGCAGGACGCGATCACGCCCGAGGCCGGGGAGATCTTCGACTGGGCCGACGGGCTGGAGATGAACTCCATCAACATCCTCAGGCCCGGCTGGCGCTGGAAGAACGGCGCCTGCCTGCCCAAGAACGCCCGCCTCTACGAGGCCGCGGCCGAGCGCTACGGCCTCTCGCGCCTCTACAACACGGACGCCCACCGCGTCCCGTGCATCGGCAGCTTCGCCAACGTCCTGCCGGGCCCGGCTCCGCGCGACACGGCCGGGCTCGTGGCCCTGCTGCGCGCGAACGAGGCGCGGGAGTTCCAGGACACGCGCAGGCTGGCGGGCTTCTTCCCGACAGGCTGAGCCAGGTCCCGGCCGGGACTGCCGCCCGGACGGGGGTTCTTCCCGCCGCGCTTTCCTGCTAGTCTGCATCCTGGAGGAACCGTATGCGAGTACGCGAGGCACGCCTCGACGACGCCGGGGCGATGGTGGAACTCGTGCGCCGCGTGGAATCGGCCACGGACTGGCTCCTGCCCGAGGTCGAGGAGCTGACCATGGACGCCACGGCCATGACGCGGCGGCTCGGCCTCTTCCTGGGCCGGGAGAACTGCACCGTGATCGTGGCCGAGGACGGGGACGGCGGACGGCTCACGGGCTATCTCTTCGCCCTGGGCGGGCATCTGCGGGGCATCGCCCACGCGGCGCGCATAAACGGGCTGGGCGTGCTGCCCGAGGCCAGGCGCCGCGGCGTGGGGCTCGGCATGCTGCGCCGCCTGGACGCCTGGGCCGAGGAGCGGATGCTGCACCGCCTGGAGCTTCGGCTCATGGCGCCCAACGAGGCGGCCCACGCCCTGTACCTGCGCGCGGGCTATCTGGACGAGGGGCTCGAGCGCCACGCCTACCTCGTGCGCGGCCGCTACGTGGACGCGATGATGATGGGCAAGCTGCTGGACGGCGAGGAGCCGCAGCGGTGAGCCGGGGCCCGGAGGCCTTCGAGGCGGCCGCCGCGAGCGCCGCGCGTCGCGCCTTCGCCGTGGGCGGGCGGGCCGAGGCCGGCACGTCGGGAGAAATAGCCAAGGGAGAGGGCCCGGTCGTCTACTGGATGCACCGCGAGCACCGCTGCCGCGACAACTGGGGGCTCGCGCACGCCCAGGCCCTGGCGCTTTCCGCGAACGCCCCCCTGGTCGTGGCCTACTGCCTGGCGCCCGGCTTTCTCGGGGCCGCCCTGCGGCAATACGACTTTCTCCTGCGCGGCCTCGCGCTCGCGGCGCGCGAGCTGGCCGCCCTGTCCATCCCCTTCGCGTTCCTGCGTGGCGATCCGCCCGCCGAGATCGTGCGCTTCGCGCGCGACCACGGCGCCCGGGCCGTGGTCACGGACTTCGACTCCCTGCGCCTGAAAAGGCAGTGGATCGCGGCGGCGGCGAAAGCGCTCTCCTGCCCCGTGCGGGAGGTGGACTCGCGAAACGTCTGCCCGGCCTATCTGGTCTCGGACAAGCGCGAGTACATGGCCCGCACCATCCGCCCCAAGATCCACCGCCTGCTGCCCGAGTTCCTGACGCCCCTGCCGGAGCCCAGGCCCCATCCCGTCCCCTTTGCCGCCCACCTGCCCGAGCCGGACTTCGCGGCCGCCCTGGCCGGGCTCGACAGGAACCGCGGGGTGGACCGCGGCGTGGCGCCCGTGGACTGGGCCGCCCCGGGCACGGACGCGGGGCTCGCGCGCCTGGACGGGTTCATCGCCTCCGACCTCTCCCGCTACACCGAGCGCAACGACCCGAACGCCGAGGCGACCTCGCGCCTCTCGCCGTGGCTGCATTTCGGCATGCTCTCGGCGCAGCGCGCGGCCCTGGCCGTGGCGCGGGCCGAGGCGCCGCAGGAGGCCAAGGACTCCTTCCTCGAGGAGCTCGTCGTGCGCCGGGAGCTGGCGGACAACTTCTGCCTGCACGCGCCGGACTACGACTCCGCCTCCTGCTTTCCGGACTGGGCGCGGCAAACGCTCGAAAAGCACGCGGCGGACCCGCGGCCCCACCTCTACGACGAGGAGGCGCTGGAGCGGGGGGAGACGCACGATCCCCTGTGGAACGCGGCCCAGCGCCAGATGCTGGACACGGGCCACATGCACGGCTGGCTGCGCATGTACTGGGCCAAGAAGATCCTGGAGTGGACGCCCTCCGCCGCCGAGGCGCTGCGCATCGGCATCCGGCTGAACGACCGCCACCAGCTCGACGGCCGCGAGGCCAACGGCTACGCGGGGCTGGCCTGGTCCATGGGCGGGGTGCACGACCGTCCCTGGGGCGAGCGGCCGGTCTACGGCACGGTGCGCTCCATGACCCTGGCCGGGGCCATGCGCAAGTTCGACGTGAAGGGCTTTGCGGCACGGTTCGCGCCGGGGCTCGAGGCGGATGGAAGCGGGAAAGGCGGGGAAGGCGAGGCGGGCGGCCGGAAAAAACGAAACCGGCCGCGCACCGGGTGACGTGGCTGTGCGCGGCCGGGTTGCCGGTTGGTTCGGGATGTTTCCGAGCCGAACTGGATTCCCTCTGTCTCTGGTATAGCAATTAAGTCCGAAGCGCCCGACGTCAACGCCTCCTGTTCGTATTTTTCGAAAAATCCCTGCAATGCGGCGCCTTGCGCCTGGAAAAAGATTCTCGGCCGTTCAGCCGAGCATCTTCCTGCGCGCCACGTAGCCTGCCAGGCGGCGGGCCGTGTCCTCGCTCATGGCCGCCTCGCGCTCGATGTTCACCTCGGCCGAGTCCATGGCCGCGAGCAGGGCCGTCTCCACGGCGAGCCGCAGCCCCTCCACGGCCTGGGCGATCTCGGCCTCGAAGACCTCGCCGTCCGGCCGCCAGGGCAGGACCACGTGGCGCCTGCCGCGTCCGCCGAAGAGTTCCAGGAACGGCAGGTCGGGCCGCCCGTCCAGGTGCGAGGGCCGAAGCGCCTCGCCCTCGGGCTCGCGGTCCATGCCGTCCTTGGCGAAGAGCGCCACGGGCACGGGCACCGCGGTCTCCACGCGGCCGGGCATGGGGTGCAGGGCCGCCTCCTCGGGCGAATACTCGATCTCGTACCAGAAGATGGGCCGGTGGTTGCCCTGCCGCTTGCGGATGCCCCACTTGATGCGCATTGCGAAAACCTCCCTGGACGTCCTGGAATGAAGCCTCGGCGCGCTCCCTCAGCGATCCGAGGCGATGGACACGACGCGGCCGAAGGGGAGCATGGCCTCGAAGCGCGGATTGGGCTCGGGCAGCACCCAGAGCACCGGGTAGGGCGGCGCCTCGGGAAACTCCTCGCACTCCCCGTCCGTGAAGTAGATGGCCGCGTCCGGCTCCTCGTCGCGCGCGGCCAGCCACGCGAACCCGGGACGGAAGCTCGTGCCGCCGCCCCCGGCGGGCCTGGGCGTGTCGCCGGGAAAGAGGCGCTCCGTGCGGGCCACGGCCGTGTCCACGTAGAGCACCGGCAGGCCGTGCTCCTGGCCTTCGGCCTCGAGCAGGCCCAGGCACTCGGAGACGAGCGCCGTGAGCGCGGCGCGGTCCACGGAGCCGCTCGAGTCCACGATGGCCACGATGCGCCCCGGCCTGCGCGAGGCCAGGCTCGGCAGGACAACGCCCGCGGGCAGGTAGCGCCTGTTGGGCGCGGTCCAGACGTAGTCCGTGCGCGCGGTCTCCTCCACGAAGCGGGCGAGCTCGCGCCGCCAGTCCAGGCGCGGCCGGGCAAGGGCGCCCATGCGCCGCGCCAGGCGCGCGGGCAGGCGGCCCCAGCCGCCCGCGGCGCGCACGGCCTCGCGCACGGCCTGCTCCCAGGCGCGCGCCTCCTCGGCCCTGGCCTCGGGCGCGTCGTCCGGAAAATCGCGCACCTCGCCCGTGCCGCCGGGATCGTCCGGGACGATCCGTCTGTCCTGCATCCGGCCCTCCTCCGCCTTCCCCTCGCCCCGCTCGCCGCCGCCGTCCCCGCCCTGCGGGTCGCGGCCCTCGTCGTCCGGCCGCGGCAGCTTCTCGTAGATCTCCTCGGCGGGCAGACGGGAGTAGGTGGGGTCGAAGAGGCGGCCGGTGGGGAGCCTGAGCCCCGCCTCCTGGACCAGGGGATTGACCGCGTAGTCCGTGGCCGCGTTCCAGCGCGGGGCGTCGCGGCGGCCGCGGCGCAGATGGTGGCCGAGCGCCAGGTGCAGGACCTCGTGGGCCAGGGCGCCGAGCAGCTCGTCGTCGGAGAGGCGCCGCAGCCGGTCCGGGTTCGCGGCCAGGACGCGGCCGTCGGTCCACAGCCCCTCGCAGGACGGGTCCTCGGCCAGGGACAGGCGCAGGGCCAGGGAGCCGAAGAAGGGCGCGCGCATGATCAGGTTCGCGCGGGCGCGGGCCAGGCGGCGCAGGGCGTCCGGGGAGCCGGGCACGTCTCGCCTCCGCTCCTCAGAGGACCACGTCGGCGTGGTCCGCGGCCCAGGCCGCGAAGGCCGGGTCCTCGGCCAGGCGGGCGTCGCGCAGCACGGCCTCGCGCATCATGAGCACGGAGAACTCGGCGGGCAGGCGGCCCGCGTAGGCGGCGAAGGCCGGGAAGTTGTCCGGCGCGGCCCGCGCGGCCAGGGCCAGGCAGAGGGCATAGAGCGCCGAGATCTCGCCGGGCACGGCGGCTGCGCCGGGATCGGCCAGCACCGCCCGCGGGTCCGGGATGAGGCCGTAGACGCGCACAAAGGCCATGAACTCCTGGGCGAAGGCCGGGCCCGCCGCGCCCGCGACCATCTCGGCCAGGACCTCGCGCGGCAAGGAGCCGTCGCTGTTCCCGGGGGCCCCGGCGGCGGCCAGCAGCGCGCCCACGTGGGCCACGGTGCGCGGGCTCACGCTGTTGGCCATGTCCCGGCTCGGCTCGAAGGACGTCAGGAGCTCGGGCCTGAGCCGCACGAAGGCGGTCAGCTCGTGGGGCAGGCGCTGCCCGGCGGCCCAGGCGCACCAGTCCTCCACGTCCGGCTCGAGGTGCAAGATGGAGACGAAGCGCGACTTGACCGGCTCGAGGATGCCCTGCACCCCGGCCCGGTCCTGGCGGCGGTTGGTGGCCGCGACGAAGGTCACCTCCGGGCTCACCGCGTGGCCGCCCACGCGCCGGGCCAGCAGGAGCTGCATGGCCGCCGCCTGCACCGCGGCCGGTGCCTGGCCCAGGTCGTCCATGAAGCAGACCGTGGGACGGTCGGCCTCGATGATGGCGCGCAGGTCGCCGAAGGGCAGGAACTCGGCCCTGCCCTCGACCACGAAGGGCATGCCCTTGTAGTCCGTGGGGTCGGCGATGACCGGGTGGGTCAGCACCAGGTCGAATCCCTCGGCCGCGGCCACCTGGGCCACGATCTCGGACTTACCCACGCCCGGGGGGCCGACCACGAGGACGGGAAAGCGGTTGCGCACGGCCAGGGACAGGGCCTGTTTGAGGCGGCGAGGGATCACGGGGGCCTCCGGTTGCGGACGGTCGGGCTCTTTCGGGCCGAGGCTAGCAGAAACAGGGGCCCGGGCCAACGCGCAAAAGCGCATTGTCAGACGAGGCGGGCTGGTTTAATCTTTTTCGCGCCCCCCGCAACCGCGCGGCGCCCAGGCGCCGCGCGCGGCAAGAGAGAAGCGATCCAGCGTGAGCCCCTTCGTCCGACTTGCCCGATCGGGCCGACCGAGCCTGTTCCTGCTGCTCGTCCTGTGCGCCCTGTGCCTGCCCGGCTGCCAGGGCAACCCCATCGCCATCGGCTTCCTCGGGCCGCTGCAGGGCAAGTATTCGGACCTCGGCGTGCAGGGCCGCAACGGCGCCATGCTCGCCGTGGAGGAGATCAACGCCGAGGGCGGCGTGGCCGGACGGCCCCTGCTCCTGACCGCGGTGGACGACGCCAACGACGAGGCCAAGGCCGTGGCCGCGATCCGCACCTTGGGCAGGCAGGAGGTCACGGCGGTCATCGGCCCCATGACCAGCGTCGTGGCCGTGACCGTGCTGCCCCTGGCCGCCGAGGAGGGGCTGACGCTCATCTCGCCCACGGTCTCCTCGCCCTACCTTTCCGGCAAGAAGGACAACTTCTACCGCCTGACCCCGGACACCCCGCACGAGTGCGCGGCCCTGGCCCGCTTCGCCCTCACCAAGCGGGGCGTGCGCGACGTGGCCGTGATCACGGACCTCGCCAACGCAGCCTACACCGTGCCCTGCGCCGACAACTTCATCTCCGAGCTGCACGCCGCCGGGGGCCGGGTCCTGGCCGACATCCGGCTGAACTCGGCCGCGGTCGGCGACTGGAAGCCGACCGCGGCAGAGCTCGCGCGGCTCGGGCCCGACGCCGTGTTCGGCGTGCTCTCGGGCCGCGACTTCGCCTCCCTGGCCCGCGACCTCCACCACCAGGGAACGCGGACCCTGCTCCTCGGCTCCATGTGGTCCGCCACCCAGGAGCTCCTGCAGACTGGCGGCCTCTCCGTGGAGGGCGCCCTGTTCTCCCTGAACTACGACGACAACAACCCCCTGCCGCGCTTCCAGGCCTTCAAGCAGCGCTTCGAGCGGCGTTTCGGCACGCCGCCGAGCTTCGCGGCCTGCTTCAGCTACGAGGCGGTCATGGTCCTGGCCCGGGCCCTGGAATGGACCCGCGGCAGCCGCAACGGCCTGCCCGAGGCGCTCTCCGCCCTGGGCAAGGTGGAAGGCGTGCAGAGCCCGCTGGTCTTCGACGAGTACGGCGACGTCTCGCGCCGGGGCTTCATCGTCGAGGTCAAGGACGGCGGCTTCAAAACCCTCGAATCCATCGAGCCATGAAGCCGCGTCCGTCGCTGCAGCGCCTGGTGCGCACGCGCCTCCTGCCGTGGATGCTCCTGCCCGTGCTGCTCATGGTCGCGGTGCTCGGCCTCTACCTGGCCCGTTCCCGCCTGGAGGCCGTGCGCGTGCAGGACCGCATGCTCTCCGCCTCCCTGGCCCAGAACGTGGTCATGTACCTCGACGGCGCGGTGGAGGCGCTCGGCTACCTGGCCCGCCTGCACGACCTCGACGTCTCGTCCCAGGCCATGGCCGCGGCCATGCAGAGCCTGCAGGCCGACAAGCGCTTCGCGCGCATCCTGCTCCTGGACAAGAACCGCACGATCCTCAAGGCCTCGCCCGAGGAGGCCCCGGGGCTGGACTTCCCCGTCTCCTTCCCCGCCCTGGCGGGCCCCGGCAACGTCATCTCGCGGCCCATGTACTCGCCCGAGAGCGACGAGCTGACCATCTACGTGCGCCACGTCACGGCGGACGGCGACATGGTGCTGGGCGAGCTGAACCTGGGCGACCTGCAGCACCACCTGCAGAGCTTCGTGCCCAAGGGCGAGGGCGGCGTGGTCTTCCTCACCGACGCCTTCGGCAACGTCGTGGCCCACCCCGACCCCTGGATGGTGCGCACCCAGGCCAACCTGGGGAGCATGAGCGTGCTGCGCGCCCTGAGCACCGAGCAGGACAGCTTCGACCTCGTGCGCGCGCAGGGGCGGACGTGGTTCGGCTCCGGCGCCGTGGTGCCCGCCATCGGCTGGCGCCTGGTGATCTTAAAGCCCGCGCGCATGGTCCTTCGGCCCATCGCCGCCCTGTCCGCGACCTTCCTCGGCCTCTGCCTGGCCTACGTGGCCTTCCTGGCCCTGCTCGTGCTGCGCCAGATCAGACGCAACATCGTCAGCCCCATCGACGGGCTGACCCAGGGCATCCAGGCCGTGGCCCGGGGCGACTACACGAAGCTGCGCGGCGGGACCCAGGACTTCCGCGAGCTGGCCATCATGGCCCGCGAGTTCGGCACCATGGCCCGCACGGTGTCCGAGCGCGAGGAGGCGCTCCGCCAGTCGCGCGAGAAGTACCGCTCCATCTTCGAAAACGCGGCCGAGGGCATCACCCAGAGCACGCCCGAGGGGCGCTTCCTTTCGGCCAACCCGGCCGCGGCCCGCATCTTCGGCTTCGAGGACCCCCTCGAGGTCATCGCCTATTTCGAGGACATCGGCCGCCAGCTCTACGTGGACCCCTCGGAGCGGCTGCGCGTGGTGGCAGCGGCCAGGGAGCACGGCGAGGCGCACATGCAGGTGCGCATGCGGCGCAGGGACGGGACCGGCCTCTGGGTGGAGCTGCACGCGCGCGGGGTCTTCCACGAAGGCCGCCTGGTCATGCTCGAGTCCATCCTCGAGGACGTGAGCGAGCGCCGCAAGGCCGAGGACGAGCTGCGCGCCTCGCTGGACGAGAAGGAGATCCTGCTGCGCGAGATCCACCACCGGGTCAAGAACAACCTGCAGATCATCTCGAGCCTGCTCTATCTGCAGGCCCTGTCCATCAAGGAGGAGGCCACCCAGGAGGTCTTCTTCGAGAGCCAGAGCCGCATCGCCACCATGGCCCTGGTCCACGAGGAGCTCTACCGCTCCAAGGACTTCTCGGCCGTGGACCTGCGCGAGTACACGGACAAGCTCCTGCGCCGCCTGATCCAGAGCCTGGGGACGACCACGGTCCGCGTGGAGCAGGAGACCGAGCCCCTGCCCCTGCCCCTGCAGCAGGCCATCCCCTGCGGCCTGGTGCTGAACGAGCTCGTGACCAACGCCGTGAAGCACGCCTTCAGGCAGCGCGGAGGCGGAACCCTGCGCCTGGTCATCCGCAACATGGGCGAACGCGGCCTGCTGCGCCTCTCCGACGACGGCCCGGGCCTGCCCGAGGGCTTCGACCCGGCCCGCTGCGAGACGCTCGGCATGCAGCTCGTGAGCCGCCTGGCGGGCCAGAGGCGCGGCACCCTCACGGTGGGCCGGGGGATCGACGGCGGCGCCTCCTTCGAGTTCGTCTTCCCGGTCAGGGCCGAGGAGGACGCGGACCTCATGTAGGCCGCCCGCGGCGGACCCGGCGGGCGAAGTCCGCGCACCGGTTGCCAAACGGGCGCAAAGCCACGTAGGGTGCAGCCATGTCCCTGACGCGGCCGGACGGCAGGGACTGCGGCGGACGGCCCCCCTGGACGCGCCCGGGGGAGCGGGTCCGCGGACGACGCCCCGGACGGATCGAGGACGCATGGCCGCAGACGATTCTCGCAACGGCAACTTCTGCCTCTGGGAAACCGAGGACTGGGGCTTCGAGCTGGGCATCGTCGGCACCGGCCCCGGCTTCCTGACCATCCTGAACATCATCCGCAGCAAGGACTCGAGCGAGTTCCTGCCCCCCATGCGGCTGCGCGCCGTGGCCAGGGCGGGCATGCTCGAGTCCCCCAAGCTCGACGTGGCCCGCTCCATGGGCGCCCCGGTCTACGAGACGCCCGAGGAGATGCTCGCCGCCCATCCGCAGATCAACCTCGTGCTCGAGCTCACCGGCTCGGCCGGAAACATCCGCCTCCTGCGCTCCCGCCTGCCGACCTCGGTCTCGCTCATCGACCACGGGGCCGCCATCTTCCTGTGCAGCCTGCACAACATGCTGGAGATAAGCCGCCACCGGCAGTTCGCCCTCACGAGCCAGCGCGCGCTCATGCAGGCCATCATCGACGAGGTGCACGACGACATTCTGCTCCTGGACAAGGAGCGGCGCGTGGTGGACCTTAACCAGAACGTGGCCGCGCGCATGGGCCGCAGCAAGGAGGAGCTGATCGGCAGGCCGTGCACCGAGATCCAGCTCACGAACGACGGCGACGGCCGCACCTTCTGCACGGACCCGGACGAGGCCTGCCCCTTCGGGGTCACGCTGCGCAGCAAGCAGAAGGCCGAGGCCATGCTCACCCGCGTGGACGCCGAGGGGCGGCTGCGCTACTTCCGCGTCTACTCCTACCCCATCCTGGACAGGCACGGCGACCTCTCCCACGTGCTCATCATGCGCCGCGACATCACCGAGCGCACGCAGCGCGAGCGGAGCGCCCAGCAGACCGAGAAGCTGGCCGTGATCGGCGAGATGTCCACCTACCTGGCACACGAGATCAGGAACCCGCTCTTCGCCATCGGCGGCTTCGTGAACTCGCTCCTGCGCTCGCCGAACCTCTCGGAGAGCGAGGTGGAGAAGGTCAAGATCATCGCCGAGGAGACGAAGCGGCTGGACCACCTGCTGAAGAGCATCCTCGGCTTCGTGCGCACGGAGCAGCGCCCCCGGGAGACGACGGACCTCGCCGCCGCGGCCAGGGAAACCGCGGAGCTCATGCGCATCGGCTACTGCCACGAGGGCTTCGACCTGACCCTCGAGGAGACCGGCGTTCTGCCCAGGGTGCGCGGCGAGGCCGAGACGATCAAGCAGTGCCTGATCAACCTGATCAAGAACTCGGTGGAGGCCATGCCCGGGGGCGGGCACGTGGTGGTGGAGACCGGCTTCGACGGGCTCATGGCCCACGCCTCGGTGCGGGACGACGGCCCGGGCATAGCGCCCTCGGAGATGGACAAGGTCTTCAGCCCCTTCTACTCCACGAAGGAGCAGGGCTACGGCCTGGGCCTGGCCATGATCAAGAAGATCGTGGAGGAGGCGGGCGGCCGCGTGGAGCTCGTCAGCCGGGAGGGCGAGGGCACCACGGTGACCCTCTTCTTCCAGCCCGAGCTGGCCGCGGGCGAGGCCGCAAAAACCGAGACTCCGGATTCCGGAGTGGACGTAGCCGAGCACCGCACCAACAATAAAGACAAATAAATACGAAGTAATTCAGTAGAGGCATCTTACAGGCATTTTAAAATGCTACTGAGATGATTCATCTTCCTCTATAATCCTAATCGGAAAAGGATGCCCCTTGTCGAGTAGTTCTATCAATTTTTCTCTTATGGTTGCTATCTGTGTTTCAATGTTCTCATAGAAAACTGGTGCGTATGCTCCACTTTCAATATGAGATTTTTCTATATCATATTTGAGATTCTTCGACATTGAAAATAAAAGATCTGTGAGCCTTCTCGCTCTCTCTTCACCCCATTGTGGATCATTATTTGGCTTTTTCCCAAAATGATTCAACAATGCTTTCCATTTATCCCTAACATCTTTATCCAAACTATTGTTTCCAGTAAATTCGACATCGATCATATTCAGTGCTCTAACATGGTCTTGCAGTAGAAACATTGCTCGAGTAGAAAGGAGTGTTTTGAATATATAATTTTTTCTTGAAATTCTTTCCTTTCTATCTTGTAACCATATGCCGACAACTGCAGCCATTATGGGACCAACTAGGATAGCAATAATCGTAACGACAGTTTCTGCATCAAGATGTACATTCATATGCGCAACTCCTCTTTATATAAAGTATTGCATATCGCGGCATGTAGTGCTCCCTTAGTAAGGGATGTTCAGCCATCCTCTATTTATCGTATAAACGGCTGTTGATTTTTAGCCAAAGACGTCCTGCGGCCGCACAAACTGCTCACAGCTGTGAAAATACCGTGGATATTTCCTAGCCCCAGTCCTCCACCATCTCCCGGAAGGCCTTCTTGCCGCCGAGCATGACGCCGCCGTAGCCGCCGCCCGGATCGCCCCAGGCGCTGCACAAATAGAGGCCGGGGACGCCCGTGCGGTTCGGAAGCCGGGTCATGAAGGAGTTGTCCGGGGTCTGGTTGTAGCCGTACAGGGCCCCGGCCGTGTTGCCCGTGAAGCGCACGTTGGTCAGGGGCGTGGACGAGTCCTGCATCACGATCATCTTCGACAGCCCGGGCAGGACGAGCCTTTCGGCGCGCTCCACGAGCAGCGCCGTCAGCCGCGCCTTCTCGCGGTCGTAGGCCTTCTTGTCCCCGGCGTGATAGGCCGCCTCGAACGGCTTCCAGTGGTCGTAGCCGGTGAGCGACATGATGCTCAGGCTGGTGTGCCCGGGAGGCGAGTAGCCCCGGATCAGGTTGTCGTAGACCATGAGCGAGAAGCCCGAGCGGCCGAGGTCGCAGTCCATGGCTGTCTGCCAGGAGGCGTCGAGGTCCGTGCCCGGGAAGCAGGACATCTCGGCGAAGCGGAAGTCGCGGGTGATGTCCCTGTCGAGCCCGAGCCAGACGATGAAGCTCGACGGGCTGGGCGAGAGGCCCGCCATGCGGCGGCGCTGCTTCTCGGGCAGCGCGCCCTGCGGCAGGAGGCCCGCGAGGAGGTCCGGCGCGGCGGAGTTCACGGCCACGGCCCGGCCGCGGTAGTCGCGGCCGTCGTCCGCGCGCACGCCCACGGCCCGGCCGTTCTCCACGAGGATCCCGACGGCCGCGGTGTCCAGGACGACCTCGCCCCCGCCCGCCCGCACCGCGTCGGCCAGCGCGTCGCTCAGGGACTGGGAGGTGCCCTTGATGTAGTCGCCGCCGTAGGTCAGGTAGTCGGCCGTGGGCGCCAGATAGTAGAAGGCCGCGAGCCGCGAGGGCGGCAGGCCGTAGTAGCCGGAGCTCTGGGCGAGCACGGCCCTGGCGCGCGGGTCGCGCAGCCTGGCGTCGATGAGCTGGCCCACGGTCTTGTCGCGGATGGCCCAGAGGTTCGGGAAGAGCCTCGGGAATTCCGCCCGTTCTTCCCGGGAGAGCCCCTTGTCGAGCTTCGCGAGCTCGGCCATGACCCCGCGCCAAAGCCCGAAGTAGTCCGCCAGCCCCTGCCGCTCGGCAGGGAACATGCCCGCGAGCTGGCGCTCGAAGCCGTCGAGTCCGGTCCTGGCGGGGACCTCCACCGTGAAGTCCGGAAAGCGCGAGACCCAGGCATGGGGGTGCGGCACGATGTCGATCTTGTCGCGCACGCCCACGTCCTCGAGCATCCTGGTCGAATCCGGCGTGGTCAGCGCCGAGGCGTGCAGCGAGATCTCGCAGGTGAACTCCGCGCCGCCCGCGCTGCGCGTGAAGGAACCGGCATAGCCGCCCACCGTGCCCTGCTTCTCCAGGACCAGCGGACGATACCCGTTCCGCGCCATATAGGCCGCGCACGTGAGGCCGCCGAGCCCCGCGCCGACGATCACGGCGTCGTATTCGCCCGGAACGCGGGAAGAGGCGGCCCGGGCGGGCGAAGGCCGCCAGCCGACGAGCGCCGAGGCGGCGGCGAAGAGCGAAAGGCGGAGGAAGAACCTGCGATCCATGGTGCGCCTCCAGGAGGGAACCGGCGTATGCCGGGCTGCGCTCGATCTATACGGGACTTTGCGGCGCACGGGAAGACAGAGGGGGCGCGGGGCGAATCGGCAAAGGGGAAAGGACCGTCCTGGAGAGACGGGGCCGCTCCGTGGCCGCGGAGAGACTTCCTTTTACTGCATCATGCCCTGTCGGGCCCGAACAGGAACGCGCCGCGCTCGAGCAGGAAGACGTAGAGCTCTTCGTTCCTGAAGGCTGCCTCCCTGATCCCGATGCACCGTAGCTCGCGCGAAAGCCTTATGAGCGAGTAGCTTGCCGCGAGGCCGCCGACCATCCACAAGGCGGAAATGTCGGAGATGAAATACCAGGCGACGGAAGCGGGCAAGGCGATGTAGCCGAGCAGAAGCACCAGCGTGCACGGAATGCAGGCAGTCTTCGGCATCCCCGGCAGATCGATCGCCATGTAGACGATCGTCTTGTCGATCTGCACTCGTTTCGCCAGGCAGGCCTCTTTGTATTCAGCCCACGAGGGAGGCGGCCCTTCCCAAGGAGCATACCTGCCATCTCGTGCAATTTCCGCATGTTGCCCGTCCGGTGTCCTTTCCATGGGCCCTCGCCGTTGCGCAAGAGGTCGTATCATTCACCAAGGCGGTGTCTATCCCCTTGCCGAATATTAATCAACATCACCTATATTCCATCAATATTGACGACTGCGGTCTTCATTATTGCGGCTTCATCTTCGCCGGAACATGAGATTCATGACGGGACAGGATGGTGCAGAGACAGCAGCGCAGCTCTTGCGACAAGGCACCTTTGTCGCTGCGAAGAAACCACGGCCGAAAAAACGGGGGCTGAGCCGGGACATTCAGGGGGGACGGGGCAGCGAAAGGGACGGCTCATCGGGCGGGGACCGGCCCGGTGGCGCCGGAGAAAGTCGCCTCCCCGCCACACCTCCCCGAAACGAAAAAGGGGTTGCGATCACTCGCAACCCCTTTGAAATATTGGCGTCCCCAGCGGGATTTGAACCCGCGTCGCCAACGTGAAAGGCTGGTGTCCTGGGCCAGGCTAGACGATAGGGACGCTCGAACGGAGGCCAGGGAACCTCCAGAATGCGCTAATGGCTGGGGGACAAGGATTCGAACCTTGGTTAACGGGGCCAGAACCCGTCGTCCTGCCGCTAGACGATCCCCCAGCAATGGGAAGCAGCTTTTTAATGAGCGTCCCAGAAAATGTCAAGACCCGGACTAGACGTTCTTGGCCAGCCGGCGGGTCTCCTTCTTCAGCTTGCTGATCTTGCGGCGCATGATCTCGCGCTGCTTGCGGTTCCCGAGCTCCGCGCGCTTGCCCTTCAGGTCGCGCATCTGGGCCTTGAGCTTCAGGATGTTCTCCTTATTCAGCTCGGCCGGGGTGGGCTCGGTATCCTCGATGCCGAAGAGCTCCTTGATGATCGCCACCAGCTCTTCCTTGCTCTTGCCCGAAGCGCCCGTGATCTGCGGGAGCTTCTCCATGCACATCTCGCGCAGTTCCTTCTGGGTCATCTTCTCCAGGGGCTTGGTCAGACCCAGATCCTCGAACTTGACTTCGATGACGTCGCTCATTGCTGTCCTCCGGTATCGCTCTCGCCGCGGAAGCGGCGGACATAGGCTCTGTAACTGCGGCCAACGGGATCGTCCGAGGCCATGAGGTCCGCCAGCCCTCCCAGGTCGCGCGGCCCTTTGACGCGCGGCGCGGGAGGCGGAGCCGAAAGGCCCCTTATGCCGTCCAGCGGGACTCGGCCACTTACCAACTCGAAGACCACTTTGTCAAAATATTCCTCTTTGAGGAAGCCGTTGGCCCGGCGCAGGAGCTCCGGGGCCATGAAGGCCAGCTCCTGCATGACCACGGGGTCCTCGGCGCCGAGCACCAGGGTGCGCCCGCGCGCGCCGAGCGGAGGGGCCAGGGCCGCGATCTCCGGCGTCTGCACCTCGGCCCAGACGCGCCACAGGGAGGTCAGCCGGATGCGGGCCGTGCCGCCGAGGCGCTCCACGAGCCCGGAGAGGACGTCGCCCATGGCGGCGGCCACGCCCTCGCGGTTCTCCCTGGTGCGCTTGCGCCACACCCGGCGCCGCACGCTCCCGTGCTCCTTCTCCTCGGCCATGCTTCCCGTCCCTTCCGGTCTCCCGCGCCGCGCCCGGTCCCGCGGAAGCCGCCGAAGCGGCCCGGGGCTCGCACGCAGCCTTGGGAATGCACCATGCCTCAGCCGCGCCGGGGCCGCAAGCCCCTGAGAAGTAGCGGATCGTGACTGGTTATGCTATACGTCCGCGCACGACACGCAAGGAGGACGTCATGCTGGCAACGCCGAGCGACGCCAGGTTCACCTATTGTCCGCTTCTCACCACCCACGACGACAAGCTCAAGTTCTGCCAGGGACCCAAGTGCATGATGTGGCGCTGGGCCGATCCCGCGCGCACGGGCGACGACGCCAAGGGTTTCTGCGGGCTCGCGGGCAAGCCGCTGAGCGTGGGCTAGGCGGCCGCAGGGCCGCCCTTCACGCCACGGGACACGGACCATGACCGGCATACTCCACTTCAAGCTCTTTCTGCTCGCGGGCATCCTGCTCAACATGACCCCGGGCGCTGACACCCTCTACATCCTCGGCCGCAGCGTGGCCCAGGGGCGCAGGGCCGGGCTCCTCTCGGTCTTCGGCATCAGCTCCGGCGTGGCCGTGCACACCCTGCTCGCGGCCCTCGGGCTCTCGGTGGTCCTGGCCCGCTCCGCCCTGGCCTTCCAGATCGTCAAGACCGCCGGGGCGCTCTACCTCGGCTACCTGGGCCTCAAGGCCCTGCTCGCCAGGGACGGCGGCTTCATCCCGCGCGAGGGCGCGGCCGCCTCGAACAGGACCATCTACCTGCAGGGGCTCCTGACCAACGTGCTGAATCCCAAGGTCGCGCTCTTCTTCCTGGCCTTCCTGCCCCAGTTCGTGGACCCCGGGGCAGACAGCGGCATCCTGCCCTTCCTGCTGCTCGGCGCCACCTTCTTCCTCACCGGCACCGTCTGGTGCCTCTGCCTGGCGTACTTTTCCTCGGGCGTGACCGGCTTCCTGCGCCGCAAGCCCCGGGTCGCGGCGGTCCTGAACAAGGCCTGCGGCGGCCTCTTCCTGGCGCTCGGCGCCAGACTGCTCCTCACGGAGCGCTGACCGCGGGTTCCCTGCCTTAGCCCTTCAGCCTCGATAATATAATTGCCTCCCCCGGGGGCTTTCCTAAGACTTCATTTGACATTTTCCAGGAGGCCTCACATGCGCAATCTGGGCATCGGTCTGAAACTCTCCCTGGTCGTGGGCATCGTCACCCTGGCCGTCTTCTCCGGGGTCATCTGGTATTCCGCCACGACGCTGGAAAAAACGGCGCGCAGCCGGGTCTACGACGCGGCCAAGGCCGAGGGCGAGGCAGACGCCGCCCTGGTCAAGGCGGCCCTGAGCGAGCCCATGCACGCGGCCAACACCCTGGCCGACCTCATGGAAGGCATCAAGGAGAGCGGGCTCAGCCGCAACGACACCATGCGCGTGCTGCGCGGCATGCTCGAGAACAACCCGCAGTACTTCGCCGTGTGGTTCGGCTTCAAGGAAAACGCCTTCGACAACCACGACGACTTCAACATGGGCGTGACCGGCTCCGACGACGACGGCCGCTTCATGCCGCGCGCCACGCGGCAGAACGGCGAGATCGTAATCGACGCCCTGCCGTCCGCGGACAAGCCCGGTGCGGGCAAGCTCTATGCCGCCACCCTGGCCGCGGGCCACGAGACGCTGAGCGAGCCATACCAGGTGACGCAGGGCGGCAAGACCGTGACCCTCATCAGCCTCTGCTCCCCGATCCTCGACAAGGGCAAGATCGTCGGCGTGGCCGGCGTGGACATCGACGAGGCGAACCTGAGCAAGCTCGTGCTCGGCCTCAAGCCCTTCGAGAAGGGCTACGCCTTCCTCTTCTCCAACGACGCCGTGTACGTGGCCCATCCCAAGGCGGAGTTCGTGGGCAAGGGCGTGCTCGAGGTGCGCAAGGACGCCACCGCCCGCGTCGAGGCCATCAAGAAGGGCACCGTGCGCACGGAGGAGAACAAGTCCCTGGCCACGGGCGCGCGCTCCTACTACGTGCTCACGCCCTTCACCGTGGACGGCACCGACACGCCCTGGAGCCTCGCCATCTCCGTGCCCATGGACGATCTCATGGCCGAGGCCGAGGCCAGCGTGCGCACGAGCTTCCTCATCGGCGGCGGCGCCGTGCTCCTGCTGCTGATCGTGGTCTTCGCGGTCTCGCGCCGGCTGGTCAGCAAGCCGCTCGGCTCCATCGTCACGGCAGCCAGGGCCTTTGCCGAGGGCGATTTCAACCGCCGCCTCGAGGTCGCCTCCAGGGACGAGGTCGGCACTGCCGCGCGCTACCTGAACGAAGCCTTCGACATCGTGGTCGAGAAGACCTTCTGGTACGAGTCCATCCTCGATTCCATCTCGTTCCCCATCTCGGTCACGGACAACGACCTCAACTGGACCTTCCTGAACAAGGCCGCGGAAAAGGCCACGGGCCTCACGCGCGCCCAGATCGCGGGCAAGCAGTGCAGGGAGTGGGACACCGAGATCTGCGGCACGGAGCGCTGCGCGGCCGAATGCATGAAGCGCGGCCAGAGCACCACGGATTTCGCCCAGAACGGGCTCGAGTACCAGGCCAACTCCTCCTTCCTCTACGACAGAAGCGGCGAGAAGATCGGCTTCATCGAGGTCCTGCAGGACGTGACCGAGGCCAAGGCCATGCGCCGCAAGGCGGACGCCGCGGTCAAGGAAGGCATGCTGGCCGCGGCGGGCAGGCTCGAGGGCATCGTCGGCCGCATCACCACCGCGGCCGAGGAGCTCTCCTCCCAGACCGAGCAGATCACCCGCGGCACGGAGCAGCAGAAGGGCCGCATGGCCGAGACGGCCACGGCCATGGAAGAGATGAACGCCACGGTCATGGAGGTCGCGCGCAACGCCTCCGAGGCCGCAGGCGGCGCGGATCAGGCCAAGCAGAAGGCCCTGGAGGGCGCCGAGATCGTCACCCGGGTCGTGACCACCATGGACGAGGTCAAGAGCAAGTCCGCCTCCATGAACGACAACCTGGGGCAGCTCGGCAAGCAGGCCGAGTCCATCGGGCTGATCATCAACGTGATCAACGACATCGCGGACCAGACCAACCTCCTGGCGCTGAACGCCGCCATCGAGGCCGCGCGCGCGGGCGACGCGGGCCGCGGCTTCGCCGTGGTCGCGGACGAGGTCAGGAAGCTGGCCGAGAAGACCATGGGCGCGACCAAGGAAGTGGCCGAGAACATCCGGGGCATCCAGGAGGCGGCCAAGCGCAACGTGAGCGACATGGGCCGCACCGTGGAGGTGGTCGACAAGGCCGCTGCGCTCTCCGGCGAGTCCGGCACGGCGCTGGGCGAGATCGTGGGCCTGGTCGAGACGAGCGCGCTGCAGATCCAGAGCATCGCCTCGGCCGCCGAACAGCAGTCCGCGGCCTCCGAGGAGATCAGCCAGTCCATCGACGAGGTCAACCGCGTGGCCTCGGAAACGGCCGAGGGCATGGCCCGCTCCGAACGCGCCGTGAGCGAACTGGCGGACATGGCTTCGGAACTGGGCGACCTCATCGGCGAGCTCAAGGCCGGATAGACCGGGAAAAGAATGCCTCCGGCGGGCAGGGAGGGGCTGCGCGCCCCTCCCTGCACCCTCCCCGCGCCAGGCTGAGCCTGGACCCCCTTCGCGTGCGGCACGACTGACGGCCGGATAAAGGCCGCCTGGGCGTGGCAGGCAGCAGAACGAAAGTGCCCGAGCTTTTCCCGCGAGCCTCGCTGCGCTCGGACCGCGGAAAAATCTCGGGCACGGTCGCCGTCGGGGCCCGATTATCGGGACAGTCCCCCCGAACCCCTCGTCCAGGTCTGAAAAGTTTCTCGAAATCCCTTCTTCCCCTCTCCTTTGCCCATGAGCCTTCATGAGCGCTCGCTGTTCTCCTCGCAGGCACAGGAGATACGGCCCGATCTTCACGTCCGCACACGGCGCACGGCCGCGCCGACCATGACCGGACCGACCGTCTCCGGGCTGTCGTCCAGCCCCGCGAAGCGAACCAGAAAGTTTAGGGGGATGGGGGGGATGGGGTGTGGGGAAGGGGGCCTTCCCTCCCTTCCCCACGAAAAAGCGACAGCAGACTCGCTACCGCAGGCCGTTCAAAAGGCGTCGGATTCAAGGAGCAAGAGAACCAGGCCCGGCCCGGTCAGGACCGGATCTCGATCTTCTTGCTCTTGGCCTCGGCGGCCAGGGGCATGGTCAGGGTCAGGACGCCGTTCGTGTAGGTGGCCTTGACCTTGTCCTCCTGCACGGCCTTGGGCAGGCGCACGGAGCGGGAGAAGGCGCCGTAGCTGCGCTCGATGCGGTGGTACTGTTCCTTCTTCTCTTCCTGCTCGAACTTCTTCTCGCCCTTGATGGTCAGCACGCCGTGCTCGAGGGAGATGTCCACGTCCTTGGCCTCCATGCCGGGCAGTTCGGCCGTGACCGTGATCTCCTTGTCGTTCTCGGCGATGTTGACCGAGGGGAAGGCCATGCGGCGGGACGCGGGGAAGTCCTCGAACACCTTCATGGGCTCCTTCCAGAACTCCTCCATGAGGTCCGCAATGCTCGTCGGCCGGCTCGTCTCCAACGAGCGGCGACGCAACTCGGGAAGCCAGTTCTCGAACATGATGCTGCCTCCTTGCTGATATTCCGGAACGGCAGGGCAACCAGAGCCCTCGCCACCATTACATAGATTACCCCCTGGCGGGCGGCAGTCAAGAGTTCGGGAAGGAGGCGGAGGGGTTCCCGGAAAGGGGCGCTAAAGCGACGGGAGAAGGGGTCAGGCGCCGGATTTGCGGCTGCCCGCGTAGAGCTCGTAGGCCAGGAGGCGGCATTCGATCTTGGCGTTCCAGAAGGGGATGCGGCGCGAGGGGCGGAGTCCGATGCGGCCCGCGAGCTCGAGGTTGCCGGTGAAGACGAAGGCCCGCCAGCCCATGCAGCGCTGCTTGAGCCAGTCGCCCGTGGCCGCGTAGATCCCCTCGAGCTTCTCCTGGCTGCCCAGGCGCTGGCCGTATTCCGGGTTCATGACGATGATCCCGGGGTCGGAGGGCAGCGGCGTGTCGCGGAAGTCGCATTCGACGGCGGCCACGGCCTCGTCCATGCCCGCGCGTTCGGCGTTGGCGCGCGTGGCGTCCACGGCCGCGGGGTCGATGTCCGTGGCCAGGATGGGGCAGGGCGCGGGCCGCATGGCGCGGCGCGCCTGCGTGCGCATGTCCTTCCAGGCCTTGTCCCCGGCCTCGTCCGCAAAGGGGGCGAGGAAGGAGAAGGCGAAGTTCGTGCGCAGGAGCCCGGGCGCGGTGCGCGTGGCGATCAGCGCGGCCTCGATGGCCAGGGTGCCGCTGCCGCACATGGGGTTCACCAGCGGGAGAGCGCCGTCGTAGTCCGCTGCCAGCAGGCAGGCCGCGGCCAGGGTCTCCTGCATGGGCGCCCTGTGGGGCTGCAGGCGGTAGCCGCGCCTGGCCAGGGGCTCGCCCGTGGTGTCCAGGTAGACCGTGGCGTCGTCGCCCCGCCAGTGCAGGAAGACCGAGGCCCCGGCGCGCTCGCGGCCCGAGTCCGGGCGGCTGCCCGTGCGCGCCCTGAAGCGGTCGGCCACGGCGTCCTTGAGCCTGAGGTTGGGGAAGCGGGTGTCGCGCACGTGCGGGTTCTGCACGCTCGAGGAGATGGAGAAGGCGGCGCCGGGCAGGAACCACTCCTCCCAGGGCAGCTCGCGGCCGCGCGCGTACAGGGCGTCCGGGTCCGGGGCGCGGAAGCGGGCCACCTCGTAGAGCACGCGGTGGGCGGTGCGCAGGTGCAGGTTCAGGCGCAGGCAGTCGAGCGGCCCGCCCGTGACAGCCACGCCCGCGGCGAGCTCCCTGCCCTCGTAGCCGAGCGCCGCGGCCTCGGCAGCCAGGAAGGGCGAGAGGCCGCGCGGGCAGGTGAGCAGGATGGTGGAGGATGCCGGGAGGGCGTCGTCGCCCTGCGCGGGCCTGCCCCGGCCCTTGGGTCCGGCCATCAGAAGCGGGGCTCCCCCGCGACGATGAGCTCGGAGAGCGTGCTGTCCACCTTGGGCAGCCTGCCCCACTTGGCGCCCAGGAACTCGCGCTCCAGGGCGGCCAGGCGGATGTAGAAGGGCGTGCGGTCCAGGTGCGGCACGTCCCGGCCCTCGGTCCCGAACTTCTCGCTGAGCTCCTGGCTCAGCCAGCAGCCCGGGAAGGCGCGCCTGTTGCCGCGCGGGTCGGCGAGCACGTTGGGGATGCCGTGCAGGCGGCAGATCATCAGCCGGTTGGCGTAGAGCGAGCAGCGGCCGTCCACGTTCACCGGGCACATCAGGCTCGGGGTCATGCCCTCGGCCAGGACCACGCGCGCCTGGCGCACGTTCTCCTCGGCCGTGTGCACGATCTTCGCGCGCTCGGCCTCGGGCAGGGCCTTCATGCCCTTCCAGAAATAGGCCCACTCCACGTAGGTGTGGTGCTCGAAATGGCTCACGCAACAGTTGCGGGCGCAGCCGTCGCAGGTGTGCCCCAGCTTGCCCGCGACCTCGTCGTAGGCCTCCTGCATCTCGCGGTACAGGGCCTCCAGCTTGCGGAAGACGCTCGCCCGGCTCAACGCTTGCCCCCTTCGTGTCCCGCGGCGCTGCCGCGGTGGTCGCCGATCCCGTGATGATCGTGCCCATGGTCGTGGTGATGGCGGGGGTCGCCCACCTCGTCGTTCGTGAGGCGGTCCACGATGCGCCGCACGCATTCGCCCGGAGTCGCCTCGTCCGTGCGCACCACGACGTCCGCGCAGGAGAGGTAGAGCGGCCTGCGCTCGGTGAAGACGTCGTCGCGGCCCTGGCCCTCGCGGCAGACGAAGGCGCGGCCCTGGGCCTCGCCCACGCGCTTTCTGAAGCTTTCGAGCGAGATGTCCAGGAAGACGACCGGACCGAGCAGGCGCAGCCGCCGCACGGCCTCGTCGCAGTAGATGACGCTGCCGCCCGTGGAGATCACGCAGCGCTGCGCGCCCAGGTGGGCGACGGTCCGGCCCTCGAGCTCGAGGAACTTCTCGGTGCCGCAGGCGTCCATGATGGCCTGCAGCTTGCCGCCGTAAGTGGCCTCGATGAGCCGGTCCGTGTCCAGCCATTCCCAGCCGAGCTCGCGGGCCAGGAGCGGGGCCAGCGTGGACTTGCCCGCGCCGGCGATGCCGATCAGGGAAATGCACATGGAATCGAGCAGAGGCATAGACGTCACCTGGTGTCTTGGGTGCGCGCGGAGCGGGCGGCGTCCACCGGCCGCGGGGCGTCCAGTGCGGCCGCGAACGGCCTGATCCCGTGGTTTCGTTGTCCCACGATCCGCGAATCTCTCGGGCGGAGTGTTAGACGATGCCGCGCCGGATGTCACGGCCCGGCCGGGGAGAGGGCGGGGCTAGCCGCCCAGGTACGCCTTCTTGACCTCGGGATCGTGCTTGAGCTCGGCGCAGGGGCCGCTGGCCACGATCTCGCCCGTATCCAGGACGTAGCCGCGGTGGGCGAAGTCCAGCGCCAGCTTGGCGTTCTGCTCGATGAGCAGGATGGTCATGCCCTCGGCGTTCAACTGCTTGAGCGCCCGGAACATGTCGTACATGAGCAGCGGGGCCAGGCCCATGGAGGGCTCGTCCAGGAGCAGGAACTCGCAGTTGGTCATCAGCGCGCGGCCCACGGAGAGCATCTGCTGCTCGCCGCCGGAGAGCTGCTCGCTGCGCTGCTTGCGGCGCTCGGACAGGCGCGGGAACAGGGCGTAGACGCGCTCGTAGTCCGACTTGATGCCCGAGGTGTCCTTGCCGCGCGCGTAGGTGGCCAGCTCCAGGTTCTCCTCCACCGTGAGGTTGCCGAAGATGTGCCTGCCCTCGGGCGAGAGCCCCATGTGCAGCTTGGCCACCACGTCGTGGGGCGGGGTCTTGAGCACGGAGACGCCGTCCACCAGGATGTCGCCGGAGACCACGCGCGGCGCCTCCGGGGGCGGCAGGCGCATGACCGAGTGCAGCGTCGTGGTCTTGCCCGCGCCGTTGGCGCCGATGAGGGTCACGATCTCGCCGCGCTCGACCTCGAAGCTGATGCCGTGCAGCGCCTCGATGTTGCCGTACTTGACCACCAGATCCTTGACTTGCAGATACATTCGCTTCTCCGGTCTCCGGCGCCCCGTCCTTCGGACGTCCGCCGGGGCTCCTGAAATTCTTCTCGTGTCCTGTTCGGGCCGCGTCCGCGTCTGCGCCTAGATCTGGTCGTCGCCCAGATAGGCCTTGATGACCACGGGGTTCTTCTGGATGTCCTCGGGCGTGCCCTCGGCGATGGTGCGGCCGAAGTCGATGACCTTGATCCACTGGCACAGGCTCATGACCACGGTCATCTGGTGCTCGATCATCCAGATGGTGATCTTGAACTCCTTGTGGATCCAGCGGACCAGGTCGATGAGGCCGCGCACGTCGGCGGAGTTCAGGCCCGCGGCGGGCTCGTCCAGGAGCAGCAGCTTCGGGTTCGTGGACAGGGCGCGGGCGATCTCCACCTTGCGCTGCATGCCGTAGGGCAGGTTCTTGGGCAGCTCGTCCTTGTAGCGCAGGAGGTCCATGGCCTCGAGCAGTTCGAGCGCGCTCTTGTCGATGCGCGTCTCGTTCTGCCGGTAGCGGCCGGTGCGCAAAAAGCAGTCCCAGACCGAGTAGCCGAGCCGGGCGTGCTGCGCGATGCGGATGTTGTCCATGACCGAGAGGTCGTGCCACAGGCGGATGTTCTGGAACGTGCGCGAGATGCCGAGCGTGGTCACCTGGTGGGGCTTCATGCCCGCCGTGGGCGTGCCGTCGAAGACGATGGCGCCCTCGGTCGGGGTGTAGAAGCCCGAGACCATGTTGAAGACCGTTGTCTTGCCCGCGCCGTTGGGGCCGATGAGGCCGACCATCTCCCCGCCTTCCAGGCGCGTGGAGAACTCGCTCACGGCCGTGAGGCCGCCGAAGCGCATGGTCAGGTTCGTAACGTCGATGAGGGCCATGCTCGCCTCGCTATTTGAACTTGTAGTACTTGCGCAGTCTGGGGAAGAGGTCCGGGAGCTCCTTGTTGCCCATGATGCCCTCGGGTCGGAACATCATGAGGAGGATGAGGAGCAGCGGGATGATCACCCACTTCCAGACCTGGGTCAGGTCGTAGCCCGCGGGCAGGATGGAGATCGCGTGCAGCAGGTCGTTCAGCGCCGGGATGACGAAGCGCAGCCCTTCCATGAGGAAGGTGATGAACACCGCGGCCATGACCGCACCGCCGATGGAGCCCATGCCGCCCAGGTAGACCATGACCATGGCCTCGGTGGACTTCAGGATGCCGAAGTTGCCCGGGTTCACGTAGCCGAGCACGTGGGCCAGGAGCCCGCCGGAGATGCCGGCCAGCCCCGAGGAGAGCATGAAGGTCACGAGCTTCACCCGGTTGGTGTTCACGCTCATGATCTCGGCCGCGACCTCGTCCTGGCAGATGGCCATGACGCCCTTGCCGTAGGTCGAGGAGACGTAGCGGCGGATGAGCCAGATGCAGAAGACCGTGGCCAGGAAGGTCCAGATGAGCATCCAGGGCAGGTCGATCACGGCTTCCATGTCCGCGACCACGCGGCTCATGCCCATGAAGCCGCGCGCGCCGCCCACGGCCTCGATGTTCTCGATGGCGCTCTTGATGATGTACAGGGCCGCGATGGTGATGATGGCCAGGTAGTCGCCGCGCGTCTTGAACGAGGGGAAGGCCACGATCAGGCCCGCCAGCGCGGCCACCGCGCCTCCGGCCAGCAGGGAGAGCGGGAAGAACCACAGCGCCGCGGAGGGCGGCAGGATGGCCCCGCCGAAGCGGCTGTCGGTCAGGAAGACGACCGTGAGCACCGAGGAGACGTAGGCCCCCACGGCCATGAATCCGGCGTGGCCGCAGGAGAACTCGCCCATGTTGCCGTTGATCAGGTTCAGGCTCGTGGACATCATGATGTTCACGCCCACGAAGATGAGCACGGTCTGGGCGTAGCCGTTGATGGTCCCGGTGTGGGCCAGGACGGTGACGACGACCAGGCTGGCCAGGAGCACGAGGGGGACCGAGAGACGCTGCATCGTGGAGCTCGGAGAGTTCATCGGTTGGTCCCTTCCGTCAGATTTTGGTGGTCTTGGCCATGCCGAAGAGGCCGGTGGGCTTGTAGGAGAGGATGATCAGCAGGATGGAGAAGCTGATCAGGTCGCGGTAGGTGGACGGGAAGACGGCCACGACCATGATCTCCACGAAGCCGAGCAGGAAGCCGCCCACGAAGGCGCCGCGGATGGAGCCGATGCCTCCGACCACCGCGGCGATGAAGGCCTTCCAGCCGATGAGCGCGCCCATGTAGGGGTCGAGCACCGGGTAGGACATGGCGAAGAGGAGCCCGCCCAGGCCCGCGATGGAGCTGCCCAGGATGAAGGTGAAGATGATCACCGTGTCCACGGGGATGCCCATGAGCGGGATGGCGAAGCGGTCCCAGGAGATGGCGCGCATGGCCATGCCGATCCTGGTCCTGGTGACGATGAGCTGCAGCAGGACGAAGACCAGCAGCGCCGTGAGGATGACGCCGATCTTCAGGTTGGTCACGGAAAAGAGGCCGAGGTCCCAGACGCGCTCCTCTATGAGCGCCGGGAACTTGCGGCGGGAGGCGCCGAAGAGCGCCAGGTTGCCGTTCTCGAGGATCAGGCCGCACATGAGGGCGGTGATGACCACGTAGAGCCGGTGCGCGCCGCGCCGCCTGAGCGGCCGGTAGGCGATGCGCTCGAGCGTCACGCCCACGGCCGCGGTCAGGATCATGGTCAGGGGCACGCACAGCGCCAGGACCAGCCAGCCGGGCATGCCGGGCGGGATGAGGCCGAACTGGTGGCCGAGGAGCAGGGTGGCGCAGAAATAGGAGATGTAGGCGCCGACCATGAAGACGTCGCCGTGGGCGAAGTTGATCAGCAGCAGCACGCCGTAGACCAGGCAGTAGCCCAGGGCGATGAGGGAGTAGAAGCTTCCCCACTGCAGCGCGTTCAGGATGTTCTGGAAAAGCGTCTGAAAGATGATCTCCATGGGGCCGCCCTTTCTCTGAGGAAAAGTTCCGGGAGGCGGCGCACCGCCTCCCGGTTCGGAATCGACTGCTGCGGGCCTGTCGGCCCGGCGCCCTTATTGCGGGCAGACGGACTTGTAGAAGGTGAACTCACCCTGGTCGGAGATCTTGACGATCACCGCGCACTTGATGGGGTCGCCCTCGGCGTCGAACTTCATGGAGCCGGTGATGCCGTCGAACTGCGGGATGGCGGCCAGGGCGGCACGGATCTGCTCGCGCTGGGCGGCCAGGTCGCCCTTGAGCCCGCCGGTGTTCTTGATGGCCTGGATCATCATGCGGGTGGCGTCCCAGGTGAGGGCGGCGACGTCGTCAGGCACGTAGCCGTACTTCTTCTGGAACTTGTCGATGAACTCCTTGGTCGCGCCGGTGGCGCCGGCAGCGGCGTAGTGGGTCGAGAAGAACAGACCCTTGCAGGCGTCGCCGCACAGCTGCATGAGCTCGGCGGAACCCCAGGAGTCGGAGCCGATGATGGGCTTGTCCCAGCCGAGCTTGCGGGCCTGGGGCACGATCAGGGCGACCTCGGAGTAGTACTGGGGCACGAAGAGCACGTCGGCGCCGGAGTTGACGATGTTGGTCAGCTGGGCGCTGAAGTCCTGGTCCTTGGTGGTGAAGGTCTCGTAGGCCACCACGGAGCCGGGGCCGTGGATCTCTTCCCAGGACTTCTTGAAGAACTCGGCCAGGCCCTTGGGGTAGTCCGAGGCGATGTCGAAGAGCACCGCGGCCTTCTTGGCGCCGAACTCCTCGGTGGCGAACTTGGCCAGCACCGGGCCCTGGAAGGGATCCAGGAAGCAGGCGCGGAAGACGAACGGACGGCCCTTGGTGGTCGCCGGGTTGGTGGACCAGGGCGAGATCATGGGCGTCTTGTTGGCGTTGGCGACCTCACCGGCCGGAATGGCCTGCTTGGAGGCGTAGGGCCCGATCATGCCGAGCACCTTGTTCTGCTCGATGAGCTTGAGCGCCGCGGAAACGGCGGACTCGGCCTTGGATTCGTTGTCCTCGTAGACGAACTCGAGCGGATACTTCTTGCCGGCGATCTCCACGCCGCCCGCGGCGTTGATCTCTTCCTTGAGCATCTCGGCGGACTGGCGGGCGGACTCGCCGACCTTCGGGATGTCGCCGGTGCTCGGGATGTCGAAGCCGATCTTGATGCTCTTCATTTCTTCTTTCTTCTCGCCGCAGCCGGAGACCAGGGCCAGGCCCAGGACCGCCAGGAGGGCGAGAGGAAGGAACCGGGACAAGGAAATGCGCATGGTCGGTACCTCCAGATCGTTGGCTCGTGGGAAAAACGATATGATGCCGCGGAGGTCTTGTAACCGGAAAAGGGGCGGATTTTCAAGACGAATGCCGACGATTCACCTCCATAATTTCAGTCGCTTACCATTTTGTCTCAAAAATAGGAAAAAAGCATTCCAGCCTTTTGCGCCCCGGAATTTCGCCTCTCCCGCGCGGCATTGGGGGAGAGACGGCCCTCCGGTCCCCGGCCTGGCGTCCCACGGGGGGCGTTCGGCCACTGAAATGTATAAATAATTTCATGCCGTACTTTCTTTTTGATAAATTCGGCATCAGGCCCCCGCTCGAAATGCCGGTCTGGGTGCGCTGTTTTTCATAAAAAAACACGTAATCTGATTACGTGTTCAGAGAGGGTTGAATGTGTCAACTACACAACCGGGAGGGGAGACCCCTGGACAGCGCCGCGCGCGGTCCGGGGAGTCACTACTATTTGGGGGGCAGAGGTGAAGACTCCAGCGTACATGAAGGCCTTTGGACAGCGCGTGCGCTTCATGCGCAAGCTGGAAGGGCTCACACAGGCCCAGTTGGCCGAATGCGCCGGCATCTCGCTTGAACATTTAAACAAACTCGAACGCGGCGCGGCGGCACCGTCGTTCAAGGCCATCTGCGCCCTGGCCAGGGCCCTCTCCACCGAGCCCGCCAACCTCCTCCTCTTCTTCGAGCCCGAACGCCAGGGCGGAGAGGCCTCCGACGAAGCGCGCCACTCGGACTGGCTGAAGCACGTCTCGGACCTCGGGGTCTGGCATTACGACCCGGCAAGCGACAAAAGCGTCATGTCCGCCTCCCTGAACCGCCTCCTGGGCCGCGCCCCGCGCCAGACCGAGCAGACCGGCTGCGTGCTCGCGGAGTTCGTCGTATCCGAGGACAAGGAGCGCTTCCGCGACGCCTGCGAGCACTCGCGTCCGGGCGCCGAGGTCGGACCGCTGCCCCTGCGCGTCCGCCGCGCGGACGGCGAGGCCCGCCGCGTCATCCTCACCGTGGCGGCCATGCCCGGCGCCGAGGACGGCAGCCAGGCCGTGGTCGGCTGCATGGTGGACGTGACCGAGCCCCTGCACCTGGAGGACGCCCTGCGCCGCACCCGGGACATCCTGGAGGTGCGCGTGCACGAGCGCACGCGCGAGCTCGACCGGACCATCGCCCGCCTGAACGAGGAGATCGCCGAGCACGAGCACACGGCCCGCACCCTGCGCGAGACGGACAGCAGGACCCGCAACATCCTGGACTCCCTGCCCCTGCTCATCGCCACCATCGACGCCGACGAGCGCTACCTCTTCGTCAACAGGCACTACCTCCACTACCGCGGCAACGGGCTGGAAGACTGCATCGGCCGCTCCGTGATCGAGGTCATGGGACCGCAGAACTACGCGCGCAGCATCCCCTACATCAGGAAGGCCCTGGCCGGGGAGCGGGCCATCGCCGAGCTGCCCGTGATGATGCCGGACGGCTCCGCGCCCTACCTCTACGCGCAGTGGCTCCCCACGCGCGACGAGCACGGGGAGGTCAGCTCCATCTTCTTCTGGGCCATGGACATCTCGGAGCGCAAGTTCGCCGAGGAGGCGCTGCGCAAGACCGAGGAACGCTTCCGCCTGCTCGTGGAGAACATGCGCGAGCTGTTCTGGATCATCGAGGCCGACCTTTCCATCAGCTACCTGAGCCCGGCCTTCGAGCGCATCTTCGAGATGCCCTGCGCCGACGCCTACGAAAAGCCGGGACGCATCCTCTCGCGGGTGGTGCCCGAGGACCGCGCCATCCTCGAACGGCTCCTGCGCGGCGAATGGGACGAGCCCGCCTGCATGCGCCACTGGCTGCGCATCGAGAACGGCTCCGGCATGCACAGGCTCTCCGTGCGCAACTACCCGGTAAGCGACGAGGGAGGGAAATTCGTGCGCCTCGTGGGCATCGCCGAGGACGTCACGGACTGCCGCCTGCTCCCCGACGGGCAGGACGCCCCCTAGAGCACCACGCCGGCCCCCCGGCGATCCCCGCCGCACCCGGGCCGGAAGGCCCTTCGCGCGCCGCCTCGCGCCTCTTTCCGGGCCGCCTTGTCGGTCCGTGCCCGATGGTGTAACAGGACCCTCGCACCCCACGTACCAGACGAGGCCCACGATGTCCGACAACGCCCTTTCCCGCGTCCTTGACTCCATCGCCGCAGGCACCGCCCTGCGCGAGAAGTTCTTCGCCGAGCACGGCCCGGCCGTGGTCGACGTCGCCCGCCTCATGGCCGTGAGCCTCGCGCGCGGCGGCAAGATCCTCCTGTGCGGCAACGGCGGCAGCGCCGCGGACGCGCAGCACCTGGCCGCCGAGTTCGTCAACCGCTTCGAGCTCGAGCGCCCGCCCCTGCCCGCCGTGGCCTTGACCACCGACAGTTCCATACTTACCGCTATCGGCAACGACTACGGATTCGAGCAGGCCTTCCTGAAGCAGGTCCAGGCGCTGGGCGCAAAGGGCGACGTGCTCGTCGGCATCTCCACCTCGGGCAACAGCCCGAACGTGGTCCAGGCGCTCAAGGCGGCGCGCGAGAAGGAGATCGTCTCCGTGGGCCTGACCGGCCAGGGCGGCGGCGAGATGGCGCGCTTCTGCGACTGCCTGCTGGCCGTGCCCCACAAGCGCACCTGCCTCGTGCAGGAGGTGCACATCGCCATCGGACACGTTCTCTGCGACCTGGTGGACTATTTCCTTTTCGAGGCCGTGAGCGAACTCGCTCCCTACCTCGACGGATCCCCGGAGGTATAAGACAATGCCCATCTTCGAATACGTCTGCGGCAAATGCGGCAAGGAGTTCGAGGAGCTGGTCTTCGGCGACGAGACTCCCCCCTGCCCCCACTGCGCGGCCAAGGACACGCAAAAGCTCATGTCCTGCTGCCGCCACAAGAACGGCGGCGCGTCCGGCGGCGACTTCGCCGCGCCGAGCGCCCCCTCCTCGGGCGGCGGCGGCTGCGCCGGATGCTCCGGCGGCAGCTGCGCCACCTGCCACTAGCATCGGCGCACCCCGCACGGATCCCGGGGGAGAGGCGCACCGCGCCCCTCCCCCGGTCCCTGCGCCCCCGAAACGCCCCCCCTTTCCCGAAACGAGACAAAGGACCGACATGAAGCGAAAGCTCGTCATCGCCACGCGCGGCAGCATGCTGGCCCTGTGGCAGGCAAACCACATCAAGGCGCTCCTCGAGGCCGAACACGACGGCCTCTCCGTGGAGCTCCTGACCATCAAGACCCAGGGCGACAAGATCCTCGACGTGCCCCTGGCCAAGATCGGCGGCAAGGGGCTCTTCGTGAAGGAGATCGAGGAGGCGCTCCTCGACGGCCGCGCCGACCTCGCCGTGCACTCCATGAAGGACGTGCCCGTGGAACTGCCCGACCAGCTCGAGATCGGCGTCACGCCCACCCGCGAGCTGCCCACGGACACCCTCTGCTCCGTGAATTTCGCCTCCCTGGCCGAGCTGCCCCAGGGCGCCCGCGTGGGCACGGCCAGCCTGCGCCGTCAGGCCCAGCTGCTCATGCTGCGACCCGATCTCACCATCGAGACCCTGCGCGGCAACCTGGACACGCGCCTCAAAAAGCTCCTCGACGGCCAGTACGACGCCATCGTCCTGGCCAGCGCGGGCCTCAAGCGCCTCGGCCTCTCCGCCCCGCGCATGGAGGTCCTGGCCCCGCCCGCCTTCCTGCCCGCCGTGGCCCAGGGCGCCCTGGGCATCGAGTACCGCAGGGACGACGACGAGACCGCGGAACTCCTCGATTTCCTGAACGACGACGCCTCCGCCGTCTGCGTCACCGCGGAACGCGGCTTCCTCACCGGGCTGCAGGGCGGCTGCCAGGTGCCCATCGCGGGCCACGCCACCATGCCCGACGAGGAGACCGTGCGCCTCGAAGGCCTCGTGGCCTCCGTGGACGGCAAGCGCTCCGTGCGCCGCTCCGCACAGGGCGACGCCGAAGACGCCTGGGACCTCGGCCAGGAACTGGCCCAGGAAATCCTCGACGCGGGCGGCAGGGAAATCCTCGACGAGATCTATTCGCAGGCCGAGTAAGGCCAGAGAAAGATGCCTCCGACGGCCAGGGAGGGGGCTGCGCGCCCCCTCCCTGGACCCTCCCTGCGCCAGGCTGAGCCTGGACCCCCTTCGCATGCGGCACGACTGACGGCCGGATAAAGGCCGCCTGGGCGTGACAGGCAACAGAACGAATGTGCCCGGTATTTTCCCGTGCCCCTCGCTGCGCTCGGACCACGGAAAAATCCCGGGCACGGTTGCCGTCGGGGAAGATTCCCCGAACCCCTCCATCCCCCTTCCCCGAAACCTTTCGGCTCCGCTTCGCGGGGGCCTGCCGCGCGCCGCGGGACCGTCGGTCCCTTCGGTCGGCGCGGTCGTGCGCCACGGCGGGCCGTGTCGGGACGAGGCGTGAAGGCGGGTTCGTTTGCGCCTGCGGTGAGGACGACGGATGGTATCGAAGGCGTGGGGGGAGAAGGGAAAGGGGAAGAGAATTCTTGCGGCAGATCACGCCCGGGCAGCCTGTGTCCGTTCGGCCGAGGTGACGCGTGCGAGGCAGGTCGAGGCTTGGCCTCGCGCGGGGAGGGTGCAGGGAGGGGCGCGGAGCCCCTCCCTGCGTTGGGCCGACAAGGCCCGTGCGGCATCAGGAACTACAGGAGGGAATCCACGGGGGTGTATTCGAGGCCGAAGGCCTCGGCCACGCCCTGGAAGGTGATCTTGCCGTGCACCACGTTGGCGCCGCGCTTGATCTCCAGGGTGTCGCGCATGGCCTGCTTCCAGCCCTTGGAGGCGATCTGCAGGGCGTAGGGCAGGGTGGCGTTGGTCAGGGCCAGGGTGGAGGTCTTGGCCACCGCGCCGGGCATGTTGGCCACGCAGTAGTGGATCACGCCGTCCACGGTGTAGATGGGATCGGTGTGGGTGGTGGGCTTGGAGGTCTCGAAGCAGCCGCCCTGGTCGATGGCCACGTCCACGAGCACGGAGCCCTTCTTCATGGTCTTCAGCATGTCGCGGGTGATGAGCTTGGGGGCCTTGGCGCCGGGGATGAGGACCGCGCCGATGACCACGTCGGCCTGCTTGATGAGCTCGCGCACCGTGGCCGGGCTGGACATCAGGGGGAAGCAGTTCTTGGGCATGATGTCGCCGAGGTAGCGCAGGCGGTCCAGGTTCATGTCCAGGAGGTAGACCTTGGCGCCCAGGCCGCAGGCCATCTTGGCCGCGTTGGCGCCGACCTCGCCGCCGCCGATGACGACGACCACGGCCGGATCCACGCCGGTGACGCCGCCGAGCAGCACGCCGTGTCCGCCGTGCTCCATCTCCAGGTACTTGGCGCCCTGCTGCACGGCCATGCGTCCGGCCACTTCGCTCATGGGCGTGAGCAGCGGCAGGGAGCCGTTGGCCTTCTGCATGGTCTCGTAGGCGATGCCCACGCACTTGCTCTTGATCATGCCCTGGGTCAGCTTCTCGTCGGCGGCCAGGTGCAGGTAGGTGAAGACGATCTGGCCCTCGCGGATCATGCCGTACTCGGAGGGCATGGGCTCCTTGACGTGCATGACCATCTCGGCCCGCGCGTAGATCTCCTTGGCAGTGGCGACGATCTCGGCCCCGGCCGCGGCATAGGCGGCATCCTCGAAGCCGCTTCCGGCTCCGGCGCCCTTCTCCACCAGCAGGGTGTGGCCGCGCTGGCACATGACTTCCACGCCGGAGGGGGTCATGCAGACGCGGTTCTCTTCAGTCTTTATTTCCTTGAGGATGCCGACGATCATTTCACTGCTCCAGGTTGCTGGTTGGAATTCTGTTGTTTTCATACGCAGGCGCAACGAAAAAGCAAAAGCCTTGCCAACGGTAGGGAATGCCCTTCCCGCCGCTCCCGGGAGGTTCCTCCGGGAACGGGCGCCTCTGCCCGGGAATCGTGATGGTTGCTGGGATTTTCACGGACGAGGGCGGACGGGCGGGGGGCGGGCGGCGCGAGCGAAGGCCGCCGCCGAGGCCGGGTGCGGGTGGGCTGGAGGCCCGGCACGATGGGCAAAAGGAAACACTTCTGGAACGAAAACTTTCCGAACGGATGGAAGCTTTCTGTAATTATCTTGAAAATTAAGGCGTTATGTCGATGGAAATAAAAATTTCCAATGGCACGCTATGATTCCATGCGGTGCTTGCGCAGCTTGTTGCGCAGGGCCGTGTGGGAGATGCCGAGGCTCTTGGCGGCTTGGCGGATGCTCTTCTTGTCCCCCAGGGCTGCCACGAGGATGCTGCGTTCGTAGCGGTCCAGGGCGGAGCGCAGGGATTCGCCCCGGCCGCCGGCCACGCGGGGCGCTGCCGGGCCCTCGCGGCCGAGCCCGTGCACGAGGAGGATGGAGTCCGCGTCGATGCGGTTGGACTCGCAGAGGATCGCGGAGCGCTCCACCACGTTTTTGAGCTCGCGCACGTTTCCCGGCCAGTGGTGCTTCAGGAGCTTCTCCCGGGCCGGGGGGGCGAAGGAGAGGAGCCCCTTGCCGAGCCGCGAGGAGAGCTGGAAGAGGAAGTGGTCGGCCAGGACCGGGATGTCCTCGGGCCGCTCGCGAAGCGGCGGGATGTGCAGCGGCAGGACGTTGATGCGGTAGTAGAGGTCCTCGCGGAAGAGGCGCCGCTCCACCAGGTCCTCGAGGTTGCGGTTGGTGGCCGTGACGATCCGGGCGCGCACGGGTATCTCCTGGTCGCCGCCCAGGCGGCGCAGCCGCAGGCTCTGGATCAGGCGCAGGATCTTGGCCTGCGCGGACAGGGGCATCTCGGCGATCTCGTCGAGGAAGACGGTGCCCTCTCCGGCCAGCTCGAACAGGCCCGGCCGCCCCTCCTTCCGGGCGCCGGAGAACGCCCCGCCCACGTAGCCGAAGAGCTCGCTCTCCAGCAGGGCCTCCGGGACCGCCGCGCAGTTGATGGCCACGAACTGGCCGCCCCTGCCGCTTCCCGTGTGGATGGCCTGGGCGAGCAGGTCCTTGCCCGTGCCGGATTCGCCGCGGATGGTGACGATGGCGTCCGTGGCGGCGATCTTCTCGGCCACGGCCGTCACCTGGCGCAGGCCCGCGCTCGTGCCGATGATGTCGCTGAAGCTTATCTGGTCCGGCTCGCACATGGTCTTGGCCAGGCTCTGGATCTCCTGCGCGTCCTTGATGACCGCGACGGCGCCCGTGACGTCGCCCGAGGCGTCCACGATGGGCCGCCCGGTGACGAAGTAGTGCATCCGCTTCCTGCCGTGGAGCATGCTGCACTTGGCGTTGCTGAAGGGCTCGCCGTCCAGGCAGCCCAGGATCGAGCAGTCCGGCAGGCGCAGGTCGCGCACATGGCGGCCCAGGACCTCCTCCCGCCTGCACTTGAAGCTGCTCTCGGCCACGCTGTTGATCATGGTCACGCAGCCCTTGGCGTCCACGGCGACGACGGACTCGTCGACGTTGTCCAGGACGGTGCGCAGGAGGCTGGACTGCTTCTCGTGCGGCATGGCGTTCACGAAGCTGATCTCGATCAGGTCCGGGAACACGGCCAGCATCGTCAGGATGTCCTCGCGCGGGCAGGGCCTGTCGCCGTGGTCGAGCTCCACGAAGACGTGGGCGTGCCCGGCCTCCTGGACCACTTCCATGGTCATGATGTTCAGGCCGTGGCGGGCGATCTGCGACGAGATGTCGGCCACGATGCCGACACGGTCCTTGAAGTTCAAATGCAGCTTGCTCACGGATGCCCCTTCGGCTTTCCCCCGGAAGACGGCCGACACCGCCGGAAAGGCGAGGCCTGATGCCTCGGCCTTCCATATAAGATATTCGGCGCGGCTGCCACCATGCCCGGGCGCCAGGAAAGACGCGGGGAGGAAGGAGGGAACCCCCTCCGTCCTCCTTCCCCGAAACCTTTCGGCCCCGTTTCGCGGGGGCGTGTCGAACGTCGGAGGCCTGTCGGACGCTTCCGTCTTCAAGACCTGTCACGCCCGGGCAGGCCGTGCCCGGGCGACGGTCGTATCGTTTGCAAAGCGGGTCCAGGCTCGGCCTGGCGCGGGAGAGTCCAGAGAGGGGCGCGCAGCCCCTCTCCTGCAGGCGGATGCAGGGAGGGCGGCGCCCTCCCTGATTTCCTGTCCTACCGCGAGCGGCCGCGACGCTTGTAGCTCTGGGCCTTGTCGGCGAGATCCTGGAGGCGCTGGTCCACGCGGCGCAGCATGGTGCCGTGGGGGTAGCCGCGCTTGCCGCGCTTGCCCGCGGGGATGGAGGTGAGCAGTTCGAGAGCCTGTTCGATGCTCTCGACGGGCCAGATGGCGAACTGTCCCGCGGCCACGGCGTCGGTGACCTCGGACTTGAGCATGAGGGTGTCGACGTTGTCGGCCGGGATGATGACGCCCTGGGTGCCGGTGAGGCCGCGGCGGCGGCAGACCTCGAAGAAGCCCTCGATCTTCCGGGTGACGTCGCCCACGGCCATGATGTGGCCGGACTGGTTGACGGCGCCGGTGAAGGCCTTGGAGAGGTCGAGCGGCACCTCGGCGAGGGCGGAGAGCAGGGCGGCGAGCTCGGCGCCGGAGGCGGAGTCGCCCTCCACGTGGGCGTAGGACTGCTCGAAGTACAGGGAGCCCGCCATGACCAGGGGCCGTTCGTGGGCGAAGCGGTCCAGGAGGTAGGACTTGAGGATCATCATGGCCTTGGTGTGGATGGGGCCGCCGAGCTCGGCCTCGCGCTCGAGGTCGATGATGCCGCCCTCGCCCACGCCCACGGTGCAGGCTATCTGGTGGGGCAGGCCGAAGGCGTAGTCTCCGTAGTAGGAGACGGCCAGGCCGTTGACGCGCCCCACGGCGCAGCCGGTGGTGGGGGCCTTGATGACGCCCTTGTCGTAGTCCTCGAGGAATTCCTCCTCGTAGAGGTTGGCGCGGAAGTCGCGGGCGGCCTGGGCGCGGCGGATGGTCTCGCCGGACACGGCCTCCTCGCCGGACATGGAGGCCATGGCCGCGGCCTCGACCATCAGGTCGCGCACCAGGGGGTACTGCAGGGAGAGTTTCTTCTGGTGCGAGGCGAGGCGGGAGCTGAAGTCCACGAGGCCGCCGAGGGCCTCGCGGGTGAAGGGCAGGAGGCCCGCCTCGCGCACGATCTCGCCGACCTCGCGCAGGAAGCCGCGGATGTTTGCCGCGGTGCGGGCCACGGTGTCCTGCAGGTGGGCCTTTATCTTGAAGAGCTTGCGGAAGCGCGGGTCGCCGAGGAGCAGGGTCTCGTAGAGCTCGTCCGTGCCGATGAGGATGACCTTGACCGAGAGGGGCACGGGCTCGGGCTCCACGGTGCGGGTGCGGGGCTGGTCGTGCTCGGAGGGGTCCTCGACGCGGGCCTGGGCGGTGCGCAGGGCGCGCAGGATGCCTTCCCAGGCCGAGGGATGGACGAGCAGGTCCTCGGCCTGGACCACGAGGTAGCCGTGGTTGGCGCGGTGCAGGCTCCCGGCCTTGATCAGGGTGAAGTCGGTGGACAGGGCGCCGAGCTCGGCCTCGCGCTCGATGAGGCCGAGGAGGTTGAAGAAGGTGGGGTGGTCCTCGACCACGACGGGCGCGCCGCCCTTCGCGGCGAAGGCGGAGTTGTCCACGAAGAGGTTGACCTGCATGCAGTCCCAGAAGTCCGGGGTGGAGAGGCGCTCGCGCTCGCTGCGGGTGTCGCGCTCCTCTTCCTCGGCGGGCATGATCTGGTCGAGGTTGTCGAGGATGTGGGCGCGGGCGGCGTCGAGCCAGGAGGCCAGGGGCGCGTGCACGCCGAAGGTGCGGGAGAGCGGCCCCAGGTGCTCGTCCAGGGAGGACTGGACCAGGGCCTTCTCGAGGTTGGCCTCGTCCTCGCGCAGGTTCTTTTCCTCGGCCTGGATGCGGCGCAGCATCTTCATCAGCTCGGAGAGGAGCTGGTCGCGCGCGGCGCGCAGGCTCTTCTGGACCTGGGGGGAGAGGCGGTCGAACTCGGGCTGGTTGACGAGCTTGCCTTCCCACAGGGGCACGAGGGTCATGCCGCCGTTGTCGTCGAAGGCCAGGGCGAAGCCCTGCTGCTCGGCCATCTGCTCCATCTCGCGGTAGATGGCGTCGCGCCGGGAGGCGAAGCCCGCGACCAGGGCCTCGCGCTGCTTGTGGAAGGCGTCCTGCTCGAGGCGGGCGGGGATGTCGCCCTGCAGGCCGCTGACGGCCTTGGCCATGGCGGCCTTGAAGCGGCGGCCGGTTCCGGCGGGCAGGGAGACCGCCAGGGGGCGGTCCGGGTCCTCGAAGTTGTTCAGGTAGAGCTGGTCCGGCGGGGCGGGGAGGCGGGCCGCGCGGGGCGCGAGGAGGCGCCGCACGAAATAGGTCCTGCCGAGTTCCGGCTCTCCGGACAGAAAGATGTGGTGCTCGCCGCCGGGGATGGCCAGGCCGAGCTCGAAGGCCTGCAGTGCGCGGGGCTGCTGCCCCTGGGCCTTGCCCGAGTGGGGTATGGCCGTGGAGTCGGCGAACGGGACCTTGTCCGGTTCGAGCCGGGCGGAGAGCTTGGAGACGGGCAGGGACTTGGGTGCGGCCATTGATACCTCGCTTGGGGATAGTGAGCTGCTTAAAGTAAATTCTTCCCCCCGGAATGTCACGGGGGAGCGGTCCGGGAGCTTCGCGCGGGCGCGGGAGAAATTGCGCGAGCCAAGGGCAGCGCGGCCTCGCTGTATATTTTTCGGCCCCCGGCGATTGACTTGACAGGAGGTGCATGGTAGGTGCCGTTCCTACTTGTGAATTCAAGAACGAGTCCGGAGAGGTCCTCTGCACGAGGCCCCGGCGGGGGGCCCGGCGAGAACGCGGACCCAACGACAGGCGCAGAAGTGACCAGCAAGAAATCCGGAGCGTGGGGTTATTTTGCCAACGCAGCGACCATGGGCATTCACATGGTCACCTGCACCTTCGTCGGGTTGGCGATAGGGTACTTTCTCGAAAAGTGGCTGTGTGACCACGGCCTGTGCTGGAAGCCCTGGGTGATGCTGTTCTGGCTCATCGCTGGAATCGTCGCGGGCTTCAAGAACATGTTCGAGGACGTACGCAAGATGCAGCAGGCTGCGGCGGCAGAGGAAGCGGAAGAGGACGCCCGGAAGGCGGAAGGAAAGGATGATGATCCAGAGCATTAGGCACCATGTCGAGTCCGCGCTCTACAAGCGCGGTTTCCGGCAGGCCGACGTGCGCCGTCTGGTCGCCATGCAGATCCTTCTCGCCGCGGTCCTCTCGCTGCTCTTCGCCGTTACCGGAATGTGGGGCCTGGCCTTCGCGGCCGGAGCCCTGATCGTGACGGTGAATTTCTACTGTCTGGCCGGTTTCGCCCAGGTCGCCGTCAAGGTGCGCCAGGGTGCGGTGGGGGCGCAGATCATGCGCTTCTACCTGAGGCTCGGCCTGACGGGAGTGGCTTTGTACGGATTGATCGTCTGGCTGCGCGTGCCGCTCAGCGGGTTGCTGGCCGGATTGACAACGGTGGTGGCAACCGCGCTCGTGTGGGGCGCGACCCGGGTTGCCGGGCAAAAAGTGAAGGAGGCTTAGGCATGGCCGCTGCAGGAGGTCTTCCCCATTCGCTGCTGATCATACCCACGCTGGCGGAAAGCGTGGGACTGCATGTGCCCGAGCACGTGCTCTTCACCTGGTTCGTCATGCTGGTGCTCATCTGCATGAGCCTTCTGGTCGCGCGCTCCGTGTCCATGGTTCCTGCCGGTCTGCAGAACTTCTTCGAGGTCATCATCGGCGGCCTCGAGGACTTCGTGGTGGCCAACGTGGGCGAGGCGGGCCGCAGGGTCTTCCCGATCCTGGCGACCATCTTCCTCTTCATCTGGTTCATGAACCTCACAGGCCTGGTGCCGGGCTTCGACGCGCCCACCGCCAACGTCAACACGAACGCGGCCATGGCCATCTTCGTGTTCCTCTACTACAACTACTGGGGCGTGCGGCAGCACGGCTTCGGCTACATCAAGCACTTCATGGGCCCCATCCCGGCCCTGGCGCCGCTGATGCTGGTGCTCGAGATCGTCTCGCACCTCGCCCGCCCGCTCTCTCTCACGCTGCGACTCTTCGGCAACATCCGCGGCGAGGAAATCGTGCTCGTGCTGCTCTTCACCCTGGCGCCGGTGGTCTCCACCATCCCGATGTACTTCCTCTTCGGGCTGGCCAAGACCATCCAGGCCTTCATCTTCTTCATCCTGACGATGATCTACCTGAAGGGCTCCCTGGAGCACGCCCACTAGTCTTGGGGGAAATGGTCTCAGACCACTAACATTATACGCTTAAGGAGTTTCATCATGCGCAAGATGCTGACGATTCTGTTCGCCGCCATGGCCATGGTCGCCTTCGCCTCCGTCGCGTTCGCCGCCGACGGCGCCGCCGCCGCCATCACCGCCACCTCCTGGGGCGCCGCCCTCGGCATGGCCATTGCGGCCGCCGGCTGCGGCATCGGCCAGGGCCTTGGCCTGAAGGCCGCCTGCGAAGGCACCGCCCGCAACCCCGAGGCCGGCGGCAAGCTGACCGTTACCCTGATCCTGGGCCTGGCCTTCATCGAGTCCCTGGCCATTTACGCCCTGGTCGTGAACCTGATCCTCATCTTCGCCAACCCCTGGGTCGGCGGCGTCACCCTGCAGTAGTCACGACTGCGAAGAGGGGAGGCCCCATGGGGCCTCCCCGTTTTCGCGTTTGAAAAAGTTACAGATTTCACAAAGATCACGATAACGTGAGCCCCCCGTGAGCACACCGTGAGTACGTTGAAGAGCGAACACATCCCCAGGGCGACCATCCAGCGGCTCGCCATCTATGTGCAGGTCCTCGAGAGCCTGCACAGCGACAGCGTGGAAGTCATCTCCTCCGAGCACCTGGCCCGCATCTGCGACGTGAACCCTTCCCAGATCCGCAAGGACCTCGCCTACTTCGGCGAGTTCGGCGTGCGCGGCGTCGGCTACTACGTCCAGGACCTGAACACCTCCATCAAGAAGGCGCTCGGCGTCGATCGCACCTGGAACTGCGCCCTGGTCGGCGTGGGCAACCTGGGCCGCGCCATCCTGCGCCACAAGGTCTTCAAGCAGCGGGGCTTCCACATCGCGGGCGCCTTCGACTGCGACCCCTTCAAGATCGGCGAGGTCGTCTCCGGGCTCGAGGTCATCTGCTCCCGCCGCCTGCCCGAAAAGGTCAAGGAGCTGAACATCGAGATCGGCATCATCACCACCCCGCCGGAACGCGCCCAGCGCGCGGCCAACTACCTGGTGGACGCCAACATCAAGGGCATCATCACCTTCGCGCCCACGCGCATCAACGTGCCCGAGAACACCACGGTCGAATACGTGGACTTCTTCCACCACTTCTTCAACGTGGCCTTCAACATCACCCTCAAGGACACCGAAGAATAGCCGTCCCTGATCGCTGACGTTGCAAAGGCCGGGCCCAGTGTCCGGTCTTTTTTTTGTCTGCGCGGCCTTCCTGTCGAAGCATGTGCGCGATCCTCTGGCGCGGCTCCGGCCTGATGAGCCCGAGGGGGGCGGAAATGGCTTCTACCCGGGATGGCGACTCGTGCGGATACCGCCGCAGGTCAGCGCAGGTGGAGACTGCCGGGGGGCGGCGCGTCGTTGCAATGCAATGCGGGATGCATCGTGCCCTCTGCGTGCCGACGCGGCCGGGCAGCCTCGCCGGGCATGGAGCGCGGCCGGCGGATGCCGGGACGTTCCGGCTGCCGCACCTGGTCTATCGATTGTCGGGTGCGCCTTCTTTCTCGTCGACGTTGATAGCCCGCTGGATGATGTAGAGAGGGCGGCGCTTCACCTCTTCGTATATCTTGCCCACATAATCGCCGATGAGGCCGAGCCCGATGAGCACGAGCCCGTCGGCCAGGGCGTTGAATCCCATGAGCGATGTCCACCCGGGGACCGTATGGCCGAAGATATGGCTCGACAATGCATAGGCGCCGGCTCCGAGCCCGAGGAGGAAGAAGATCGCGCCGACAGCGGTCATGAGCTTGAGCGGGATGGTGGAGAAAGAGGTGATGGCGTTCCACGCGAAACGAAGCATCTTGCGCAGGGAATACTTCGTCTCGCCGAACCTGCGACCGGCCCGCTCATACGGGACTCCCACCTGCGGGAATCCGGACCACGCGACCATGCCGCGCAGAAACCGGTGCGTCTCCGGCATGGCATTTATGGAATCCACGCACCGGCGCGAAATCAGGCGAAAATCTCCTGCGTCCACAGGCAGTTCCTTGTGCACGCCGAATCTCATTATCCTGTAGAACAGCCAGGCCGTGGCCAGCTTGAAGCGTGTTTCCCCGTGGCGGGTCACACGTTGTCCGTAGGCGACGTCGTAGCCTTCCTCGTAGCGTGCGATCATGTCGTGAACGACATCGAGAGGGTCCTGCAGGTCGGCATCCAGCACCGCCACCGCCTCTCCTCGAGCATACTGCAGACCAGCGCTCACCGCAGCCTGATGGCCGAAGTTGCGGCTGAAGGAGATGACCTTGACGCGGCTGTCGTCTGCCGCCCATTGGGCCAGGAAAGGCAGCGAGCCGTCCCTTGAGCCGTCATCGACGAGAAGGACTTCCGCCGTCACGTCTCCCAGGGAGGGGAGCCAGCGTTCCAGCTCCTTGCGAAGGTATCCGAGGGATTCAACCTCGTTGAAGACAGGAATGACGAGGCTGATCGAACGGAGGGTACGCTGCTTTGCTGGCATGTCGGTTTCCTTGGAGGCCGTTTGGCAGGTTGGCTGAATGGGCATTCTCGCGTCTGGGAAAAGGCACGGCCTGCACCCGTTCGCCGGGTGGCGGAGGGCAGGCCGCCGTCTTTTCCGCCATGCCTGCAGTCTGGATTATTCCCGCCGATAGGCACACTGGAATCTCGTGCCGTCCGTACTGACGTAAAGGGCGCGAAGACCGCCCGCAGCCGGATTGTGCACAGGAAGCGCGTATTCCGTGGCTGCCGAGGGTAGCGGCTGCACGCGCCACTCGTGCAGCTCGAACGTGCGTGTAAAGCCGGCGAGTCTCTCGAGCCAACCAAGGCGCACTTGCTCCTGGGAAAGGACCCGTCCGTCGAGCCATCGCTGCAAAGCGACCGGGATGAGGCGTTCGCCTCCCGGCTCGGGGATCTCGAGGACGGTCACGACAGTATCAGGCGCAATGTCCTTGCCCGACAGCAGGAGCCAGTCGAAATCATACGACCTGTTCGGTCCTCCCCGTACCCCGAAGGCGATGTCCGTCCGGGAAAAGGGTGGAACCTGCAGGCCCGTGGGATGGATGGCCTTCGAGGCCTCCGCATCTTCCAGCGCCACGCTCGGGGACAAAGGGGTGGACTGCACGCCGGTCAGGCCGAACATCCGGCGAATGTGGCGCGAAGGCCATGCCTCTGGATTGCCGGGGATGGCCTCCCCTGTGGAAGCCGGAAAGGGGTGGATATCCAGCCGAGCCACCTCGACGGAATGTCCGGCGCTTTCGCGCAAAACCGAGAAGCGTCGCTCCTGCGTCGCACCATAGGCAGCCGTTTCGCCGCTGAGCACCGAAGTCACGGCCCTTTGGACATTATCCGTTGCGGCGAGGATGGCCAGCAGGGCCAGGGACGGGAGCCAGACAGGGATACGCCCGACCCGGCGGCGCAGGGGATCTCCGCACGCCAAGGCGACGAACCCCAGGATGTAGCCCGTCAGAAGCCCGATGCTCGCAGGCAGTTTCGGAGTATCTCCCACGGTCACGTCGCTCAATGCGTGCACCAGGACGATTCCGGCCGAAAGTATGAAAAAGAGGATGCCCCCCAGGAGGAAAACCCGCAGTGCGGAGATCCTGGCTGCAAGCGAGACTTTCCAGCGGGGCCTGATCATGCCGGAGACGAACAGCGCGGTCAGAGGGAAGACCGAGGTGAAACCCCAGAACGAGTAGACGAACCAGTCCTTGCCTGCGGTCAGCAGGTGCTCCAGCATCAGCTCCCAGGTGACATTGCGCTTGGTCTGGCGCCGGAAGTTGCCTCGAGCCAGAAAGGAGACAAGGAAGAACCCGGCGATGAACTTGAAGATCAGCCGGAACGTGGAGCGGTGCCTGTGGTCGTAGACATGGGCCAGCAGGACAGCGGTCGCAGCGGCGAGGAGGGTCGCGATGGCCGAATGCTCATAGCATCCGATGGCCGCGGCCCCGCTGACGATGGCGAAGAGTGTGGCGCCCCGCGTGACGGTCTCGGCGAACCACACGCGGCATAGGGCCCAGATGAAGAGCAGGACCAGCCCGTTGCCGAGTCCAAGGGTCAGCGCGTCGGTGATCAGGTAGTATGTCGGGCTCAAGGTGCGGTGGCCGGCGAAGACGGTCAGCAGGCAGACCAGGGCGAAGAAGACGGCATTGCCCACGTGGCGCCCCTCGCACAATTCACGGAAGATGCCCAGCAATGCCGTGAAATATACAAGCGCCACCCCCGTGCAGACCAGCGCGTAGCCGGAGCGCGTCGTGGCGGCGTCTCCCACGAATATCGAGAGGAAGTGGTAGGTGTACCTCCCGCTCCATGTCCACCATTCCCACCCCATTCGCTGGATGCTCGTGTACAGGTCGAAGGGATACCGCGCCAGGTTGGCGCACATGAAGTCGTCGCCAGCGGGGAAGGTGAACCACATGGAGTAAAAGAAGGGCAGCAGCAGGATCGCCGCCAGGAAGGAATATTTCCAGTTTATGCGCATTGTTAAGCAATTCTCCCGAGGATAGTGCCGTCAGCGGGCGCCGGTGTCCGAAAACCATGGCCCTGCCGTGCGGCAGGAGGCTTCCATGGGCGATCGATCAGGTCGGCAGCCGTGTATAAATCAGCCGATGTCACACTGTCCAGGCTGGATGGAGCATGGCTCGGCGAACTGTGGAGCGGCAAGCACTCTTCCGGGACGGCCTTGACCTTCGAGAACGAAGAGAACACGCCATGGAACATGATCCAGAAGCTGCGTTGGATCATTCATCTGGACGGTGCAAAAATGGAAAATGAGCCTGCAGCAACAGCTGCATCAGTATGCTTGTTTCATGGAAGAGTGAATATTTGTCCTCTACGCTCAGGTCGTGCATGAAAAAAGCATCCGTTTCACAACGGATACATATGCACACGTGCTCTTCATTCTTTCTTTGCTCGACAAGGAAAAGGTCTGAAAATAAAAGCGGCTGGATGATAAATCATCCAATTCCAGCGGTCCGCCATGCGCGAAACCCCGCGCAGACATGAAGGGCAACCGGCTGCGCCCGCCCGACGTCTGCCTGGGCGAGCGGTACCGGGGCGCACGCTCTCGGGAAGCGCGCGTGCGGCAGGGCTCCGTGCAGGAAGAGGGCTGTCGGCCTAGGCCTTGCGGTACTTTTCGAGGTCCTTGCGGCAGCGGGCGAGTTCGGCGTCGGTCTCGCGCAGGCGTTCGGCCAGGATCTCGGAGAAGAGGCGGTAGAGCACGGCGTTGAAGGGGTGCTTGTCCTGCTCGTCGAGCTTGTCGAGGAAGGAGGCGTCTATGGCCAGGCAGGTGGTGTTGGTGACGGCGTGGATGGAGGCCGAGCGGGGCTGGCCGTCGATGACGTTCATCTCCCCGAAGATGTCTCCCACGTGGGAGAGCCGGGTGAGCTCCTCGCCGCCCTTGTGCACGCGCACCTCGCCGGAGATGACGATGTAGAGCCAGCGGTCGTTCTGACCCTCCTCGATGATCTGCTCGCCCGGCTCGTACATGCGCAGCTTGCTGAGCGAGAGGATCTGCCTGAGGTACTTGTTCTCGAAGTTGTTCAGGACGGGCAGCTTCCTGAACTTGCCGACAAGTTCGTCGCGGCTGAGCAGGTACGCCGTTTCTTTCATAAGACTCCCAATCCCCCCCGGAATGTGCTCGACCATGTACACGAGGCGGGGCGCCTTTGGCAACGCCGCCAAACGGCGCATGAAGCCTCCGGGCGCTGCCGAAGGTTTCGCGCGGGGCTTGCAAAGCAGTGGCGAAGACATTTAGAGAATGGTCAGGAGAAGCAACGGACAGGACGCGAAGGACGATATGGACGAAGGCAACACGGTAGGCGTGGACATCCTCTTTCCCGATCTGGCCGGCACGAAAGACGTGGCGCCCGACCAGGAGGCCGGGCGCGTGGAACATCTCTCGCGCCGCATCGCCGAAAAGCTCAGTGCCTACCAGCACTACCAGTTCACCAAGCGCGAGAGCCGCGCCCTGAACGTCTTCTTCGACCTGGCCCAGGAGTTCACGGACAAGCAGGACCTGTGGACCCTGACCGTGCTCATCCCCAAGGTGATCTTCGGCAAGAGCGCCCGCCTGTATCTGCTGAACGCGCACAAGCGCCTGGAGTGGCGCTGCTGCTCCGAGGGCGGCTGCGCGCCCAAGTCCCCCGCGGACGTGCCCGAGCCGGTGCTCGTGGAGGTGCCGACGCTCACCGACGGCCGCTACTTCATCCCCATCAAGGGCAACCACGAGTTGCTCTCGCAGCTCCCCTTCGAGCCGGACAAGGACCTCATCGGGCTGCTCGAGGTCTTTCCGGCAGGCGATTTCGGCGACCACGAGCGGCTGTTCTTCGAGAAGTACGCCAACCGCATCGGCTACCGCATCCACAACCGCCTCATCGCCGGAAAGAACCAGGAGCACCTGGAGTTCATCCGCAACCTGGTGCAGGACATCGGCCACAACGTCATCGTGCCGAACATGTACTTCAAGCTCTTCTACCGCCGTCTGGAGAGCAGGATCATGCGCCTTCGCGACATCACGGCGAAGTTCACGGAGTTCACGAGCGACTGCTCGCTGGAGGACCCGGAGAAGGAGAACGAGTGCCGCCGCATCCAGCGCGACATCGACTCGGCCTTCGACTCGCTGATGAGCCAGTACCGTGAGATCTACCGCCACTACGAGCAGACCTCCATGTTCCTGGAGACGCTGCTTCGGCGCAGCCACTTCGAGCAGGGGCGCTACGTGATCGAGCCGCGACCCTGCAACCTGCGCGTGCAGATCGTGGAGCCGCAGCTCGAGCGCTACCGCGCGAGGCTCGAGGAGCGCGGGGTGCGCATAGAGGCCGGGCCGGGCACTCGGGAGGTCCCGGACCCGCAGGTCCTGGCCGACGTGGGGCTCATAAGCCAGGTGGTGGCGAACCTCTTCTCCAACGCCGTGAAGTACGCGCGCGACGAGGACGGCCAGGGCCCAAGGCTGGTCTACGACTGGCGCGTGGTGCCGAGCTTCGACGGCCACCAGGAGGAGGCGGTGCTCGTCACGGTCCTCACCAGCGGAGCGCCCATCCCGGAGGATGACGTGCCCAAGCTCTACAGCGAGGGCTTCCGCAGCCGGAACGCGAGCTCGGAATACGGCACGGGCCACGGCCTGTCCTTCATCAAGGAGGTCGTGCGGCTGCACCGCGGTGCCGTGGGCTACGAGCGCGACGACGGCGGCAACGTCTTCTTCTTCTACCTCCCCACCCAGGCCGAAGACTGAGCGGTCCGCCCCCCTCTCCGGCACGTCGGCCGCATGCGCTCCGTATCCGGTCAAGTCCGACCGATCCGGACGGTGCTTCGAGGTCCTGAAAGGCCCGTTCCACAAGGCTTCGCAAGCCATCCCGGGGGCTGTGAAAAAAGGTGGTTCGAGGCCGGTCACGCGCTTGACAGGCCAGGACTCGGAAGATATTGCAGAACGACTCGTTCGCACCCCTCGTCTGGCGAGGCGTAACGGACGGCAGGCAATGCTCCAGGGGCGGTTCCATCCTGGTTCCGCATACGGGGAGACAGACCCGAATTAAATCTTTTTTTGGAGGAATCTCATGGGCTACAAGATCACCATCGACGTTGAGAAATGCATCGGCGACGGCGAGTGCGTGGACGTCTGCCCCGTCGAAGTCTACGAAATGCAGGACGGCAAGGCCGTGGCCGTGAACGAGGAAGAGTGCCTTGGCTGCGAGTCCTGCGTCGAAGTCTGCGAGCAGGACGCCATCACGGTCGAAGAAGAGTAAAGCGCTCTTCCCGGAGCATCCGGGATCACGGGAGCGGCCGCAAGCCGCTCCCTTTTTTTACCGTACGTCGCACCGGCGGCAGGGCGCACAACGCCGGTCATGCGCCCCCGGTTCCGCTCTCCGTCCAGCGTGACGCATCCGCCGTGCGGCCGGTTCATGGAGGCCAGCATGGGTATCGACCTTTCCCCGTATTTCGCCGAGTACGAAGCCCTCGTGGCCGAGGTGGACAAGCTCTTCGCCACCGTGCGCGGGCAGTGCGGCGACCTCGTGACCTGCAAGCAGGGCTGCGACGACTGCTGCCACGCCCTTTTCGACCTCTCGCTCATCGAGGGCGCCTATCTCAACGACCGCTTCAACAAGGCCTTCTCCGGCCGCGAGCGCGACGCCGTGCTCATGCGCGCCGACGCGGCCGAGCGGCTGCAGCACAAGATCGTGCGCCAGGCCTTCCGGGCCAAGGAGAGCGGCGAGGACACCATGGTGGTCCTGCGCCAGCTCGCGGCCGAGCGCGTGCGCTGCCCCCTGCTGACCGAGGAGAGCGCCTGCGCCGGGTACGACTACCGGCCCATCACCTGCCGCCTGTACGGCATCCCCACGGCCTTCGAGGGGCAGACCCGCACCTGCGGCCTGTCCGGCTTCGAGGCGGGCAAGCCCTATCCCACCGTGCAGCTCGAGAAGATCCAGGACCGCCTGGTGGAGCTCTCGCAGCGCGTGGCCGAGGACCTCGGCAGCTCGTTCTCCGGCCTGGCCACGCTCTTCGTGCCCGTGTCCGTGGCCCTCATGAACACGTACGACGAGGAATACCTGGGCCTCAAGAAGGACGGCGAGGGCGAGGAGATCGCGGGGCTCGCGCCCGACGAGCTGCCCGGCGCCGCGCCCGCCGACAAGCCCACCGGGCCCGCCGACGCCGCGACCTACGTGCCCGGCAAGCGCATCGACTTCCCCACCGAGGAGTGCGGGGAGTGCGGCGAGAGCGACTGCTCCGGCTGCGCCCAGGCCGCCTCCGGCGGCTGCAAGGGCAAGCCCTACGTCCTCGAGGTCAAGGGCCCGGGCGAAGGCGGCAAGTCATGACCGCCAACGTCTCGCCCGAGGAGCGCGAGGAGCTGAAGCGCGCCATCTACGAGAAGCTTTCGCCGAGGCGGCGCAAGTACATCGACCGCATCGGCTACGAGAAGTGGGATCCCTTCGAGGAGCCCAAGGACCCCATCGACATCCGCAAGGACAAGAACCGGATGACCACCCAGCAGCTCATCCGGGCCTTTCTCTACACCGTGCCGCGCGAGCGCTACAACGACACTTACGCGCGCGGCGCCTTCGAGGCGTGCCTGGGCATGATCAACGAGGACGAGCGTGTCCTCGGCATGTTCGACTTCGCCCGCTGGTACGTCACGAACATGGAAGGCCAGAACCAAAACGAGGAATAGAGCCATGCCGACCAACGCCCAGAACGTCGACCAATACATCGCGGAGCAGCAGGCCGCCCTGGTCAAGAATCCGGAGTGCGCCAACACCCACTACAACCTGGGCATGGGCTACCTGACCAAGCGCATGTTCCGCGAGGCCGAGGAGTCCTTCATCAAGGCCCTGGACTGCTCGCCCAAGCTGGTGGAGGCCTACGTGCAGCTCGGCGGCATCGCCATGCAGCGCGGCGACCTCGAGACCTGCCTGCGCTACAACCAGATGGCCGCGCGCGAGCGCCCCTTCTTCGCCGTGTCCCACGCCAACATCGGCTTCGTGCACATGCAGCGCGGCGAGGCGGACCAGGCCATCGCGGCCTTCAAGAAGGCCGTGGCCCAGGACCCCAAGTTCGTGCAGGCCATGGCCAACCTGGGCGGCATCTACTTCATGAAGGGCATGCTCGACGCGGCCGAGAACTGGTGCCACAAGGCCCTGGCCGTGGAGCCCAAGTTCGGCCCGGCCTACCAGAACCTCGCCCTCGTCGCCCTCGAGCGCGGCGACGCAAAGACCGCCCGCCTGAACGTGGCCAAGGCCCACGAGTGCGGCTCCGAAGTCCCCGCGAAGCTCATCTCCGACATCGAGGCCCTCGAGGCAGGCCGCTGAAAAGGCGCCGTCTGCCGCGTCGCCGCGAAAAAATCGCGCCCTCGCGTATGTCGCAATACGCGTCGGGCGCGATTTTTTCTTGCTCCTTGCATCCGACGCCTTTTGAGCGGCCTGCTGTGCGGTGGGGCGTTGCGTCTGCTGTCGATTTATCGTGGGGAAGGGAGGGAAGGACCCCTTTAAAAAGGGGTCCTTCCCTCCCTTCCCCACACCCCATCCCTCCCCCCTGGTCGCTGAAAAAGCACCGTCTGCGGCGTCGCTGCGAAGAATGCAAACCCTCGCGTATTGGAGCATACGCATCGGGCTTGCATTCTTCTTGCTCCTTGCATCCAGCACTTTTTGAGCGACCATGCGGGACGCCTTCGGATTCGCTTCACCCCCCGCCGCAAAACGATCGGTCCGGCCTGCACGCATCTCCTCTGCCCGCGGCGACCCGCACGTGCGCTCTTGAAGCCTCCCGGCAAAGAAGAGGGTGAAGGCGTCGTTGCCGGAATTTCCGCTTGTGGGGGAAGGGTTCGGGGAGACTGTCCCGGTAATCGGGCCCCATCGGCAACCGTGCCCGAGATTTTTTCGCGGTCCGAGCGCAGCGAGGTTCGCGGGAAAAGCTCGGGCACTTCCGTTCTCCGGACGAACACGCCCAGGCGACCCGTGCCTGGGCGTCAGCCGTGCCGCTTGCGAAGAGGGTCCAG
>NZ_ATHV01000035.1 GCF_000422205.1 Desulfovibrio sp. X2 | reverse complement strand
GTCAGCGAGGCCGAGTACGACCACGTGGTGGACCCCGCCAGGATGGTCAGGCCCTACGTGGCCGGAAAGGACTGAGGCGTGGGCACTGAGGCGCGGGCTGGACGAGAGAGAGAAGATGCCTCCGGCGGCCGGAGGGGGCTGCGCGCCCCCTCTGGACTCCCCTGTGCCAGGCTGAGCCTGGACCCCTTTCGCAAGCGGCACGGCTGACGACCGGGCAAGCGAAGCCTGGGCGTGGGGGGGCGGCGGGAACGAATGTGCCCGGGATTTTCCCGTGCCCCTCGCTGCGCTCGGACCGCGGAAAAATCCCGGGCACGATCGCCGTCGGGGCCCGGTTATCGGGACAGTCCCCCCGAACCCCTCGCCTTCCACCCAACTCCCATGCAAGCGCCTCTTCACTCTCCTCTGCCGGGAGGCTTCAAGGGTGCTCGCGATTCTCGCCGCGGGCGGAGGAGATGCGGGCGGGTGACGGCATACGGCAACGGCGCCTTTCCCGGTCGAGGGAAGCGAACCTGAAGACGTCCTCCTGGTCGCTCAAAAAGTGCCGGATGCAAGGAGCAAGAAGAATGCAAGCCCGATGCGTATGTTCCAATACGCGAGGGGTTGCATTCTTCGCAGCGACGCCGCAGACGGTGTTTTTTCAGCGGCCAGGAAGGAGGGATGGGGTGTGGGGAAGGGAGGGAAGGACCCCTTTTTAAAGGGGTCCTTCCCTCCCTTCCCCACGATTCAGGCGGGCGGCGCTTCTAGGAGCGGCCTCGGCCTCTCTTGATGTTGTAGACGCCGCGGCCTTCGGCCACGTGGAGGTTCGGGTCGTCGGCGGACCAGACAACGACGTGGGAGTTGCCGACCCTGTTGCCGAGCAGGCGCACCGAGGCCTCGGCGTAGAGGTCGCCCGTGGCGGGCCGCAGGAAGTCCACGCTCAGGGTGATGGTCACGAGGTTGTCCTCGGGCGTGCACCGGGTCCAGACGGCGAACCCGCCGCAGATGTCCACCAGCGTGGAGATCACCCCGCCGTGGATCATGGACCTGCTCGCGTGGCCGAGCAGCTGTTCCTGGTACGGGATGTACAGCCTGACCGACCCTTCCTCGATGTTGTCGACCTTGATGCCGAGCAGGGAGTGGAAGGGAAAGCCCCGCTCGATGAACTCCTGGAGGTGCCGTGGGTCCATGCGTCGTATCCTGTGGTCGGAGGGTTGGCTTCGAAACGGGCTGCGCCGTCCCTCGATCCATAGAACGCCGGGTGGTGAAAGTGAAGCGGGCGGGAGTTGCTCCCGCCCGCTGGTCGTGTGGTGTCGAGGGTCGGCGTTCGCCGCGTCTACGACTTGGTGCGCCGCCTGCGGCTGGCGATGAAGCCCACGAGGCCGGAGCCGAGCAGGATCATGGTCCCGGGCTCGGGGGTGGCGGTGGGGCCGGTCGGGTCGCCGCTGAAGGACCCGCCCTGGATGAACACGCCGGAATCCAGGACATGGTCCAGGGCGTCGGCGATCTGCAGCGAGATGGTGTGCTCGCCCGCGCCGAGCCCCAGGGCCTGGGCGCTGAGCACGGTGGTGAAGCCGTCGTACTGGGTGTCCTTGGGCACGGCCACGACCGGGCCGTCCGACCCGGAGGTGACGGAGTTGTTGATGTACTTGTCCGAGTTCTTGGTCAGGTTGACGTTGTTGATGGACACCGGGCTGTTGTCCGGCAGCAGGGCGATGTTCACGCCGTCGAGGAAGAATCCGAACACGTCGTTGAACGAGCCGACGTACTGGTTGTACTCCTCGGAGGCGAAGACGAAGTTGAAGAACAGGTTGTCCGTGGTCGAGGTGAAGGTGATGGTCAGGGTCGAGGCATCGAAGGTGTCGCCGCCGGACAGGGCGTCGAGCTGGGGAGTCCCGCCCAGGCCGTTGTCGCGGCCCGCGCTGGGCTGGTCGTTGGGCCCCTCGGCCAGGATGGCCTGACCGTTGGTCAGGATGATGCCGGAATTGATGCCGATGGCCCCGGCCGCCCCGGTGAAGGTGCCGGACGAGTCGGACGCGCCGGTGTAGCTGCTGCTGATGATGTTCACGCCGGACCCGAGGATGGCGTTCACCAGCACGTTGGCGTCGTTCGTCGGCGTCACGGTCATCGCCTGGGCAGGCGCCTGCAGGCACAGCAGGCAGACAGCCGCTGCAGCAAAAAGTAAAATCCTTCTCATTGGTTGCTCCTCCTGTCGAAAAATGCGTGCGGCAATGGGTTTGGCTGCAACCATGTTCTTGCACATGAAGTGCCATTGAATATCTGTTGTGAAATCATATTGTTGGAAATTGTCGGCGGTCAAAAAATGTCAAGAACGTCGACTGAAAGCGTCGCGGCGTGGGGGGGATGTGAATTTGTGAAGCGATTGCGGAGATTTGAGGTGTAAACTTTGCTGACAATGCGGGTCGACGACCCGGGCGGGGCGCGCCCGGCCGCCGGTGGGGCCTAGTCCTTGCCGGGCTTGTCCGGCGCGATTTCGGGCACGGCGAAGGGGCCTTTCCAGTCGGGCGGGGCGGAAAGGGTGAGGCCGGGCAGGGCGAGCTTCCAGGCGTGCAGGAGGAGCGGCGCGGGGTGCGGCGGGGAGCCGTACTTGCGGTCGCCGAGGATGGGGAAGCCGCGCGAGGCCAGCTGCACGCGGATCTGGTGGGTGCGGCCGGTGAGCAGCTCGACCACGAGGAGCGTGGCCTCGGCCTCGCGGCGCAGGGGGCGCACGCGGGCCAGGGCGATGCGGCCGGAACCGGCGCGGACCTTCTCGCGGTCGTGGCCCTCGGCCTTCTCCAGAAGGTCCTCGAGCGTCACGGCGCGGTCCTCGGGCCAGACGCCGCGCACCCAGGCGAGGTAGGTCTTGCCCACGGCGCGGTCCGCGATGAGCTCGGAGAGGCGGCGGCGCGCGGCGAAGGTCTTGCCCGCGAGCAGGATGCCCGTGGTGTCGCGGTCCAGGCGGTGCACGGGCGCGGGGGAGAGCCCGCTGCCCGCGTACATGGCCAGCAGCCGGTCGGCCGCGGAGTCCGTGAGCCCGGTGCCGCCCTGGCTGGCCAGGCCGCGCGGCTTGAACACCGCGACCATCTCCTCGTCCTCGTAGACGATGGTGAGCGGGCGGACGCTTTTGGGGGCGGCCTGCTTCGGGTCGGCGCTCGCGCCCGCGCCTTCACCCGCGTTCTCGCCGGGCGCATCGTCATGGGGGGGGATGCGCACCTGCTGTCCGGCCTCGAGGCGCTGGAAGGGCTTGGCCCGGCCGCCGTCCACGCGCACCTGGCCGGTGCGTATCCAGCGCTGCACGGCGGAGCGCGGCACGTGGCGGCCCGCCTTGGCCTCCAGGAACTGCAAGAGCTTCATCCCGGCCTCGGCCGGGGCGACCGCGACCGTGACCACGCCCGCCATGGTCAGGCCGCCAGCCCCGGCAGCCAGAGGACGATGCCGGGGAACATGAGCATGAGCGCGAGGCAGACGGCGAAGCCGAGCAGGAACCAGTTGCCGCCGCGGAAGACCTCGGCCAGCGAGACCCCCGGCGACATGGCCGCGACCACGTAGCTGGCGATGCCCACGGGCGGCGAGATGGCGCCCATGGTGGTGAGCACGCAGATGAAGGCGCCGAACCAGACCGGGTCGAAGCCGAGGGCCTGGGCCAGGGGGAAGAAGATGGGCAGGGTGATGAGCAGCAGCGCCAGCGCGTCCATGATCATGCCGCCCAGCAGGTAGATGACGCTGATGACGATCATCACGCCCCAGCCCGGCATGTTGAGGTGGCCCACGGTGTCGGCCACGTCGAAGGGCAGGCGCGTGACGGCCAGGAAGCGGCCGAAGATGACCGCGCCCATGATGATCACGAAGATCATGCACGAGACGCGCAGGGTGTCCATGACCGCGACCCACAGCCCCTTCGGGCCGAGCTTGCCCGTGGCGGCGTTCAGCAGGATGGACAGGCCCGCGCCCGCGGCGCCCGCCTCGGACGGGGTGAACAGGCCGAAGGCCATGCCGCCCATGACCAGGGCGAAGAGCACGAGCATCTCGGCCGAGCCGGACAGGGAGGCCAGGCGCTCGCGCCAGGTGACGCCCGGGCCCGCCGGTCCCCAGGAGGGGTGCAGGCGGCACATCCAGGCGATGATGAGCAGGAAGAGCGTGACCAGCAGCAGGCCCGGGACGACGCCCGAGAGGAAGAGGCTGGAGATGGAGGTGCCGGTCTGCAGGCCGTAGATGATGAAGACCACCGAGGGCGGGATGACCACGCCGAGCGTGGAGCCCGCGGCCACCGCGCCGGTGGAGAGGATGGGGCTGTAGCCGTACTTCTTCATCTCCGGCAGGGCCACGGTGCTCATGGTGGCGGCTGTGGCGGAGTTTGAGCCGGAGATGGCCGAGAAGCCCGCGCAGGCCATGACCGTGGCCATGGCCATGCCGCCGCGGATGGAGCCGAGCCAGCAGTAGGCCGTGCGGTACAGCCGCTGGTTGACCCCGGAGTAGAAGCAGATCTGCCCCATGAGCACGAACAGCGGGATGACAGTGAGGCCGTAGGAGGAGAAGTTCTCCCAGATCTCGTTGCCCGCGAGCCCGAGCGCCGCGGGCAGGCCCATGACGTGCCACAGCCCGGCGAAGCCCACGGCGGCCATGGCGAAGCCCACGGGCATGCGCAGGAGGAAGAGCACGGCCATGAGCAGGCCGATGCCGCCGACGCCCTCGAGCATCATGTTCACGACCGCGCCTCCGCATGGGGGGCGCCTGCCCCGCAGTCCGCCCTGCCGCCGCTTCCGGACCCGGCGGCCGGGCAGAGCACGGTCAGGAAGTCCACGAGCAGCACCAGGGCCATGACCAGGCAGCCGCCGCCCACGGCCCAGACGAAGGGGTAGTAGGGCATGCGCAGGGTCTCGGAGAGCTCGCCGGTGGAAACCATGAAGTTGCCGAGGTCGATGACCTCGTAGCCCGCGGCGGCGAAGAAGGCCGCGCTCAAGAGGGCCGAGACGGCGTCCAGCGCGCGGCGGATCTTGGGCGGGATGCGCTCGTCGAGGATGTTCACGGCGATGTGGCCCTTGGCCAGCTGGGAGTAGCCCAGGGAGAAGGCCGCGGCCACGGCGCCGAAGAAGCCCATGAGCTCGTAGGAGCCCTCGACGGGATGGTCGAAGACGCGGCCCGCGATGTTGGCGCAGGCCAGGGCGACCATGGCCAGGACCGCGACGCCCGCCACGGCGGCCAGGGCGTTGCACGCCAGGGCGCGCAGGCGCAGGAGGGCGCCCAGGGGGGCGCTCCTGGAAGAGCGGATGGATGCTGCCGTCACGTCGTCTCAGCTCCGAAACGGGCGAGGGCCGCCGGGCGCGCGCCCGCGCGCATCATCGTGCGCGCGGCGCGCCGGGCGACCCTGCCGCTTGCCGGTTGCGCGGGGTGCTGCCGTGTCCGGCCTATTCCCCGCCGTACTTGGCTTCGTTGGCCGTCTTGGCCGCCTCGATATCCTTCAGGATCGCGTCCGCGGGCAGGCCCGCCTTGGTCGCCTCGAGCTTCCACTTGTCCACCAGCGGGGCGATCTCCTTCTTCATGGTCGCCTTGTCCTCGGGAGACAGCCTGTAGACCGCGATGCCGAAATTCTGCTTGGACCAGTCCAGCGCTTCCTTCACGTGCTCGTCCCAGTACGTGCCGGTCCACTCGGCCTGCTCGAGCGAGAGGTCGTCGATGACCTTCTGCACGTCCTTGGGCAGCGAGGCCCAGGCGCGCTTGTTCATGATCACGGCGAAGGGGTAGACCGGCAGGTTGGTCACGGTCTCGTAGCGGCACATCTCCGCGAAGTTCATGTCCTTCAGCACCTCGAAGGAGGTCAGGAGCCCCTTGACCACGCCCTTCTGCACGGCCTCGGGCACGTCCGGCATGGGCATGGACACGGGCACGGCGCCGAGCGCGGCCAGGATCTCCGAGAGGTTGCCCGCGCCGCGGATCTCCATGCCCTTCAGGTCCGCCAGGGTCTTGATGGGCTCCTTGGCCATGAGGTTCGAGGGCGCGGAGGTGAACATGGCGACGACCTTGACGTCCTTGAACTCTTCTGGATGGTACTTCACGTACATCTGCCACAGGGTGACCGAGGCCGCCGCGGCGGAGGAGAAGCCGAGCGGCTGGCTCATGGCGAAGGAGAAGGGGAACGCGCCGGGCTGGTACGACATGGAGATGCAGCCGATGTCGGCCTGCCCGGTCTGCACGCCGCGGAACATGTTCTTGGCCGTCAACAGGGTGCCGCCGGGGTAGGTCTGCACGCTCACCGCGCCGTTCGTGCGCTTCTCGAGCTCCTTGGCCCAGCGTTCCATCTGGATGCAGGGCACGGTGGACGCGGGCGGAAAGTTGGCGTAGCTCAGGACCCGGGCGGCGGACGCCGGGGTCGCGACGGCGAGTCCCGCGGCCAGCACGGCTGCGGCGAGGACGGCGACGAGTGTGCGCATTCGGATCTCCTCCTGAATGAGATGCGTGGCTTCCCTGTCTTTTTTGGCAAATCCGTCAAGCACTGGTGCCTACATGAATCACCCGCAAAAGGCAAAGCCCGCAAAGGCGCGCACCACATGGTCCCCTGAGGGTTCCGGGGGCCGGGCGTGAGCCCCCGCCTGCGCTCCTTCCGCCTGGTCTGCGCCCCGCGCGAGGTCGCGGCCGTGGAGGCCTGGCTCGCGGCCGAGGGCTTCGCCTTCACGCCCGAGCCCTTCCATCCGCTCTGCCGGGTGCTCACTGCCGAGCCCTTCGCGCTGGGCGAGTCGCAGGCCGCGCGCTTCGGCTACCTCTACATCCAGGACCGCTCCTCCATGCTGCCGCCGCTCATGCTGGCGCCGCGGGAAGGGGCCCAGGTGCTGGACATGTGCGCCGCGCCGGGCTCCAAGACCGGCTTTTTGGCCCAGCTCGCGGGCCCCTCGGGCTTCGTGCTCGGCAACGAGCCGGGCCGCGACCGCCTGCCCACCCTGCGCCAGAACCTGCGCCGCCTGAACCTGGCCCAGGCCGCCACCTGCTCGCACCCCGGCGAGGAGCTGCCCCTGCCAAACGGCGCCTGGCCCTTCATCCAGCTCGACCCGCCCTGCTCGGGCTGGGGCACCGAAGAGAAGAACCCGAACGTCAAGGCCATCTGGACCGCGGAGAAGGCCGTGACCCTGGTCCGGCTGCAGCGCGAGCTCCTCGCCCGCGCCGCGCGCCTGCTCGCGCCGGGCGGGCGGCTCCTCTTCTCCACCTGCACCACCAACGAGGAAGAGAACGAGGCCCAGGTGGAGTGGGCGCGCGACGAGCTCGGCCTCGTGCCCCTGCCGCTCCCCGAGCCGCCCGGCTTCGCGCTGGAGACGCCGCGCCGCGGGCTCTCCGGCGTCCTGCGCACGGACATGAGCGCGGGCGCGGGCCAGGGCTTCTTCCTGGCCCTGTTCACCCGCGACGGCGCCCCGGGAGACGGGGCCGCAGATTTCGACGCCGCCCCGGACGCCCCCCCGGAGACGAATGAGGCGCCTGCCGCCCAGTCCAAGGGCCGCAAGGGCCGCGGCCGCGCGAGCCGCGAGGGCGGCTCCCTGCCGGGCCGCCGTCTGGACCATGCCGCGCTCGCCTGCGGCCAGGGCGTGGCCCCGGCCTGGGAGAACCTGCCCCCGGGCGAGGTCTGGGAGTTCGGCGGCCAGGCCTGGTTCCTGCCCGCCCGCGCCCTCTCGCTGCCCGCAGCGCTTCGCTGGCAGGGCTTCCCCCTGGGCAAGGTCGCGGCCGGGCGCTTCCGCCCCGTGCCCACCTGCCGCCTGCTCCTGCCGCCCTGGACCCCGGGCGCCGGGCTCGACCTCACCGACCCGGCCGAGCTCTCGGCCCTGCTTTCCGGCCGGAGCCTCGACCGGGAGCTTGACGCGGACGGCGGAGCGGGGCTCTACTTCAGGGGGTTGCCGCTCGGCTGGCTGACCAGGAAGGGAAGGCGCGCGGTCTGGTCCGACAGATAGGGCCGGTCGCGCGCATGGCCGCGTCCGGGCGGGAGAGGACTTTCGCATCCGCACAGTGGAAGGAGTGAAGCAGTGATCCGCGACGCATTCGAGGGCGACATGCCCGCCATTCTCGATATCTACAACGACGCCGTGCTGACCTCCACGGCGGTCTATTCCTACCGTCCCCAGAGCCTGGAGGACCGCCTCGCCTGGTTCGCGCAGAAGAAGCGCGACGGGCTGCCCGTTCTGGTGTACGAGGTGGTGGATGGGACCTCTGCCGAAGGCGCGGGCCGCGTGGCCGGATTCGCCACCTACGGCCAGTTCCGGCCCTGGCCCGGCTTCAAGTACACCATGGAGCATTCCGTGTACGTGCACCGCGACTTCCGCGCCCGGCGCATCGGCAGCGCGCTCCTGGGCGAGCTCGTGCGCATCGCGGACGCGCGCGGCGTGGCCACCATGGTCGCGGGCATAGACGCGGGCAACGCGGGCAGCCGGGCGCTGCACGAGCAGCTCGGCTTCACCGAGGCAGGCGTCATCCGCAAGGCGGGCTACAAGTTCGGGCAGTGGCTGGACCTGGCCTTCTACCAGCTCCAGCTGCGCGGCCCGGCCACCCCCACGGAAGACGACGACGAGGACTGAGCCCCCGCGCCGACGCGCGGGGCGGCACAAGGAGATACGCCATGCCGCACGACGCGGACGCAACGACCCGTTTCAAGCGCCAGGCCGGAGAGGCCGCGGCGCAGGAGGTCCGCTCGGACATGGTCGTGGGCCTCGGCCACGGCTCCACCGCCGTCTGGGCCCTGCGTGAGATAGGCCGCCGCCTGGCCGCCGGGGAGATAACGAACGTGCGCGGCGTACCCTGCTCGCGCGCCGTGGCCGAGGACGCGCGCGCCGCGGGCATCCCGCTCCTCGACCTGCCCGGCCCGGACGACGAGGCCACCGGTACCCCCTTCATCGACCTGACCATCGACGGCGCCGACGAGGTGGACCCGGCCCTGAACCTCATCAAGGGCGGCGGCGGCGCGCTGCTGCGCGAAAAGATCGTGGCCCAGGCCTCGCGGCGCGAGATCATCGTGGCCGACGCGGACAAGCTCACCTCCGCCCTCGGCACTCGCTTCGCCCTGCCCGTCGAGGTCCTCGCCGACGCCGCCGGGCTCGTCGCCCGCTTCCTCCGCCGCCTCGGCGCCGAGCCCGCGCTCCGACGCCGAAAGGACGGCTCGCCCTTCGTCACCGACGCGGGCAACCACATCCTGGACTGCCGCCTCTCCCCCCTGGCCGCGCCCGGCGCGGCCGAAGACCTCGCCGCCAAGCTCGGACAGCGCGCGGGCATCGTGGCCCACGGACTCTTCCTGAAGCTGTGCGACGAGCTCGTCGTCGCCGGGCCGGACGGCCTGAAGCGCCTCTCCCCGCCCGCGCCGACCGAACGGTAGGCGCAGGCAGGGAGCAGAAGAGTGAAGAGGCCTCCGGCGGCCAGAGGGGGCTGCGCGCCCCTCTCTGGACTCTCCCGCGCGGGGGATTATCCCCCCGGCTGAGCCTGGACCCCTTTCGCGCGCGGCACGCCGGGCGGCTGGCCGGAAGGCAGCCTGGGCGTGGAAGGCCGCGGGCCCGCTCTCCGTCACCGCCGTCGGCAGGCCAAGCCGCGTTTTTTCCCGAAGGTCCTTGCGGCGCCCCTTGTCCGCATTTAAGCTTTTCGCGGACCGTCTCCGGCTGCCCGCGCCTGGGAGGGTTCTGCGGGGGCCCGGGACCGGGCCGCGCGAAGGGAGGTGGAGGTGACGCAGAGGCACACGCATGGGATTTCGAGCCACGACCGGGCGTTCGCCGTGGGCATCGCGCTCAACGTGGCCTTCGTCCTCGTCGAGGCCTGGTTCGGCTTCGCTGCCGACTCCCTCGCCCTGATCGCGGACGCCGGGCACAACCTGAGCGACGTCCTGAGCCTCCTGCTGGCCTGGGCGGCGGCGTGGCTCTCCGGCCTGCGCCCGACCTCGCGCTTCACCTACGGCTTCGGGAAAAGCTCCGTCCTCGCCTCGCTGCTCAACGCCTCAATCCTCTTCATCGCCGTGGGCGCCATCTCCCTGGAGGCGGTGCAGCGCTTCGGCAGCCCCGAGCCCGTCGCCACGGGCACGGTCATGCTCGTCGCGTCCGTCGGCATAGCCGTCAACGCCGCCACGGCCGTCATGTTCCTGCGCGGCAGGGAGAAGGACATCAACATCCGCGGAGCCTTCCTGCACATGGCCGCGGACACCGTCGTCTCGGTCGGCGTCGTCGTGGCCGCCGGGCTCATGCGCTGGACAGGCAGGCAATGGATCGATCCGCTGCTCAGCCTGGTCATCGCGGCCGCCATCGCCGTGAGCTCCTGGGGCCTCCTGCGCGAGTCCCTGCGCCTGACCCTCGACGCCGTGCCCGAAGGCATCGACCGGCGCGCCGTGAAGCGCTACCTGGCGGCCCTGCCCGGGGTCGAGGCCGTCCACGACCTGCACATCTGGGCCCTCAGCACGACCCGCGTCGCCCTCACGGCCCATCTCGTGCGCCCCCACGGCGGGCCGGACCACGAGGGGGCCGACGCCTTCCTCGACGAGGTCGGCCGGGAGCTGCACGACCGCTACGGGATCGGACACGCCACCATCCAGCTCGAGCACAGCCCCTGCGAGAACGGCTGCTCCCTGCCGCCGGAACGCTGAGACGCCTCGTGCGGACCGTCTTCGTCCGCCCGGAACGCGCGGGCGGGCGATGCCTCCGGCGGCCAGAGAGGGGCTGCGCGCCCCTCTCTGGACTCTCCCGCGCGGGGGATTATCCCCCCGGCTGAGCCTGGACCGCTATTTCGCCTCCCGCCGCGGCCGCCGGATATGGGGATGAGCGCCGGACCGCGGGGATAGGCGAAGGATTTCGCAGGGACCGCCCGGGGGGATAGGGAGGGTTTCCCGGTGGCGCGCGGCGCATCGGCCGTCGCGCCCCGCAATCCCTTCTCCCCGCCCGTCCGGCCCCGCATCCCGCCTCATATTCGGCTCCGCATCCCGCCGCATCCCCTGCCGCGTCCCCTGCCCCCGCCTTTCCCGCCGCTTTTCGGCCCGGCGTTGCCCGGTTCCCCTCCGTCCCCGTCCTCCGGCTCCCGCCCCGCCCGGCCCGTGGCGCGCGTTGACTTCGGCCGCGCCTTCCGCCATACGATGAGGGGTGTTTTCCCGCCACCGCAACAAACGGAGAAGGCCATGTCCCTGACCGAGAGCCCGGCCTGGAAGGCGCTCGCCGAACATCGCGAACGGATGCAGGACGTGCACATGCGCGACCTCTTCGCCGCCGATCCCCGCCGCTTCGACTCCTTCCACGCCACCCTGGACGACATACTCTTCGACTATTCCAAGCACCGCGTGACCGGCGAGACCATGCGCCTGCTTTTCGACCTGGCCCGCCAGGAAGACGTGGAGGCCAGGCGCGACGCCATGTTCCGCGGCGAGAAGATCAACGTCACCGAGGACCGCGCCGTGCTGCACGTGGCCCTGCGCAACAGGAAGAACACGCCCATCCTGGTGGACGGCGAGGACGTGATGCCCGGCGTGAACGCCGTGCTGGAGAAGATGCGCGCCTTTTCCGAGGCCGTGCGCTCCGGCTCCTGGAAGGGCCACACCGGCCGCCCCATCCGCGACGTGGTCAACATCGGCATCGGCGGCTCGGACCTGGGGCCGCAGATGGTCTGCCAGGCGCTGACCCCCTACGCGCGCCAGGGCATCGACGTGCACTTCGTCTCCAACGTGGACGGCACCCACATCATGGAGACGCTGCGCCGCGTGAACCCCGCCACCACGCTCTTCATCGTGGCCTCCAAGACCTTCACCACCCAGGAGACCATGACCAACGCCCACACCGCGCGGGCCTGGCTGCTCTCCGCCGCGGGCGGCGACCAGGCCGCCGTGGCCAAGCATTTCGTGGCCCTGTCCACCAATGCCGAGGCCGTCACCGAGTTCGGCATCGACACCGCCAACATGTTCGAGTTCTGGGACTGGGTCGGCGGCCGCTACTCCCTGTGGTCGGCCATCGGCCTGTCCATCGCGCTGTACGTGGGCATGGAGCGCTTCGAGGAGCTGCTGGCCGGGGCCTTCGCCGTGGACGAGCACTTCAGGAGCGCGCCGCTCGAGAAGAACATCCCGGCGATCATGGCCCTGCTCGGCATCTGGTACGGCAACTTCTTCGGCGCCCAGACCCTGGCCATCCTGCCGTACGACCAGTACCTCTCGCGCTTCGCCGCCTACTTCCAGCAGGGCGACATGGAGTCCAACGGCAAGCGCGTGCGCCTGGACGGCACGCCCGTGTGCTGCGACACCGGGCCCATCGTCTGGGGCGAGCCCGGCACCAACGGGCAGCACGCCTTCTATCAGCTCATCCACCAGGGCACGCGCATGATCCCGTGCGACTTCCTCGTGCCCGCGCGCTCGCACAACCCCGTGGGCGACCACCACCAGATCCTCGTCTCCAACTTCCTGGCCCAGACCGAGGCGCTGATGCGCGGCAAGACCGCGGACGAGGCCCGCGCCGAACTGGAGAAGCAGGGCATGTCCGGCAAGGAGCTGGAAAAGCTGCTGCCGCACAAGATCTTCCCGGGCAACAAGCCCACCAGCTCCTTCCTCTTCCAGACGCTGGACCCGCGCACCCTGGGCAGCCTCATCGCCCTTTACGAGCACAAGATCTTCTGCCAGGGCGCCATCTGGGGCATCAACTCCTTCGACCAGTGGGGCGTGGAGCTGGGCAAGCAGCTGGCCAAGGCCATCCAGCCCGAGCTCGTGGGCCAGTCCCCGGTCACGAGCCACGACTCGTCCACCAACGGGCTGATCGGCTGGTACAAGAAGCTCAGGTAGGGCGGGAGAGAGAACAGCGCCGGCCGGATGGCCCGGAGAGAAGGGCTGAAAGCCGAAGGCTGAAGCGTGGAGTCTGAAGACTCCAGACTGAAAAGATCGACGACGAACGGCCGGGATTCTGGAGACGGAATTCCGGCTGTCTTTTTTTGTGCGGCGGGGAGGGAAGAGGAAGACTGGAAGATGGGAGAGAAGAGGCGGAAGAGGCAAAGACGAAAGGCGGGAAAGGCATGGCGGTTGAAGAGAACCAGGATGCGAAGGGGGTTAGGGGAGGCCTGGCCGGCCTCCCCCCCGCACCGCTTTGCGCCTCCCGCACCCCCCTCGGCTATGGCCGAGTCCGTGGCGAGGGAGGATGGCGCGGCGGCTGCAGGCTCGTCGGCCGCCGCCGGGGAGGTCGATGCCGGTCTCTGCCAAGGCGCAGCCCCCACCCCGCGGCCGTGCGCTCGCACGCTTCGCGCACAGCGAGCTCCCCGCGTCAGGTGTGATGCCGCCTCGTCGGGTCGAGCTGCACGGTCGGTGTCCCGCGCGGACGCGCGGGATTTTTTTGATGGATATAACTAGAGGTTGTATAAATACTATTTTGTCTACAGGCAGATAAGATTATAATTGATTGGTCCCGTTATTTATCCATCTACGCGCAAAGTGCCATCCTGCAACGCAACAAGGTGGAACTAGACAATTGGCAATATACATGTCGCTATCCCAATGATAAAAAAAGACCCCGAATATTTTAAAATTACCAATAGTTCTGAGCGATACGTACAGTATCCATACAAGGGAAAAAATAATAAACTTTCGTTTCCGTTTTGATAAATTTTTTTTTCTAAAACCTATCCTCTTTTTGTCATTCTCTTCGTTATTGGATGAAAAACTGAATGTATCTTGTTGAGATATATTGTTGCTTAATGAAAAAAAATTATTAAATATGCTGATAAGTTCTTGTGGAATGGAATCTAGTTTGTGGACGTGTCCCCACTCTGCATATTGGCAATGTAGTGTTTCAAATGTTTGAACAAGCTCTTGCGATGGTGCATTGCAATGTGCAAAATATGTTTTCCATGCATTTCTTACTTTTAATATTTCATCATCAGTCAATTCAGTGGCTTTTGAATTGAGCCAATAGCGGACAAAATTAGCTCTATTGATAATGTCTTTTTTTGAGGTGGTTAGAGATTCTGAAAGTAGATTTTTTATCAAAAAAACTCCTGTTTGAAGAATAACATCGTCGCAAGGGTCTATAAAAAGATGCTCTTTTTCAGGATGCATAGCGGATTACCTTGTAATATTGGCATACCAAAAAATATAAAAAAATAGATACAAAATTATTTAATAAATGTACAGTAAAATTAGGCCTAGGAAGTATTCTCTCGAAGCGGCCGTGCGCTCGCACGCTTCGCGCACAGCGAGCTCCTCGCGTCAGGCGTGATGCCGCCTCGTCGGGTCGAGCTGCACGGTCGGTGTCCCGCGCGGACGCGCGGGAGACGGGGAATTTTTGTCTTGGAAGGACAGCGGCGAGCGCGAGGAGGGCCAAGGGCATGGCCGGACATGCTCTTGTCTCTCCTTTGCCGAGAGTCTTCTTTTGCGCTCGCTGGTCTTCGTGCAGGCAAAGGAGATGGTGGCGGGCCGGATTTTTCGCCGTCCGGCGGAAAAAACGGCCCGGTCTGTCACGACTCCTCACGGCGCACGACCGCCCCTGCCGCACCCGTTCCCCCAGGGACCTCCACGCCCAGGTCGCTTCTACCCGTCCATCCCAGGTTCCGCATGCGAAACGGGTCCAGGCTCAGCCTGGCGAGGGGAGAGTCCAGAGAGGGGGCGCGGAGCCCCCTCTCTGGCCGCCGGAGGCATCTTGTCGTTGTCTTCCCGACTTCCGGGCCTAGCGTCCCGCCTGCTCGCGCAGGGCGGCGGCGATGTCTTTGCTCAGGCGGTCGAGGAGGCGGCTTTCGGCCATGACGAGGGCTTCGTAGCCGCCGGTGTCGGTGTGTTCGCGGTAGGAGACGGAGCGGGTGAGGGGCTTGGCCTCGGCGCCCGATCCGCCCGATCTGGCAGCCCCGGCAGCTCCGGTCGCGGCGGCCTGGGCGCGGTGGTCGCGGATGACGAAGCGGGCCTCGAGCACGGCCTCGCCGCCGGGTTCGCCGTCCAGGCGCTGGATCTCGCCCTTGACCACGAGGTCTGCGTCCGCGCCCGCGCTCCAGGGCACGATGTTCACGTCCGAGCCCGCGAGGAGGCGGGCGACGTTCTCTGTGACCACGCGGGTGGCGCTGTCCTCGAGCGGCTCGGCCCAGCGCTCGAACTCGGCCATGTGCACCTGCACGCCGCTGCCGCGGGTGACGATCTGCGGCCGGTTCAGGTACTCGGCCAGGCGCAGCGGGGCGATGGAGGCGCGCAGGGGGGCGAGCATGGGCTTGCCCGTGTCCTGGGGCGCGGGGCGGTAGTCCGGGTTGGTCGTGGCCACGGGCATGTAGAAGCGCGAGTGCGCGGAGGCGCCGCAGCCCGCCAGGGCCAGGGCGCAGAGGACCAGGAGGCAGGCGGCCCCGGTTCGGAGGGCGCGCGGGACGCGGGTGGTTTCATGGCTCATTGTCCGTCTCCTTTGCCGTTCAGCAGGGCCTCGGGGTGGCGCTCCAGGTAGTCGGCCCAGACGCGCAGGGAGCGCGAGGCCGCGGCCAGCTCGCGCAGGGCCTTGCGCAGGTCGGTCATGACCTCGGAGTTCTCCGCGACCGCGCCGCCGAACTTGTCCACCGAGCTCTTGGTGGCCACGGTCAGCTCGTTCACGTTGGCGAGCACGGTGTCCGCGCGCGCGGCGAGCTGGTTCAGGGAATCGAGGAGCCTGGCCGTGCGCCCGTCGCGGAAGTCCTGGTCCAGGTTCACGGCGAGCTGGTCCACGTGGCCCACGGTGCGGTCGATCCTGTCCGCCAGGGGGGCACCCTTGGCGTTCAGCATGGCGGCCAGGCGGTGCATCTCCACCAGGGTCTTGTTCAGGTTGACGATGGACTCGCGCAGGTCGGGCGAGTTGACGAGGCTGCTGACGCCCTTGGCGGCGTCGGCCACGTCCTTGCCGATCTCCTTGATGGGCACGGTCTCCAGGGACTGGGCCAGCTGGTCCATGGGCGAGGGCACGGTGGGCAGCTCGGGCACGGAGCCGTCGCCGCGGAAGCGCGCGGGCGTGTCGGGCATGAAGGCGAGCTCGATCATGAGCTGGCCGGTGACGAAGCTCTGCATGGTCAGGCGGGCGCGCAGCCCTTTCTCGATCAGGATGTCCACGATCCTGTCGTCGCGCGGCATCTCCTCCATGGACTTGCCGCTGGTGGTCTGGATGGTGCTCGGGTCGATCTCCACGGTGACCGGGATGCTGAGCTCGAGGGTCTTCGGGTTGGCCACGATGCGCACGGAGGTCACGGAGCCGATGCGCACGCCCTTGAAGACCACGGGCGCGCCGGTGTTGAGGCCCGCCACGGAGTTGTCGAAGTAGAGGACGAACTTCTTCGTGTGCTTGAAGAAGCGGCCCGAGCCGAAGATGACCAGGGCGCAGATGACGAGCCCGATGGTGATGATCACGAACGCGCCGACGATCGTGGCGTTTGCCTGCCTGCTCATGGCTGCTCCTTGCTGCCGCCGCACGTGTCCGAGCCGTCCCGGGTGAGGAAGCGGACCACCTTGGGATCGCCCGCGCCGAGCATCTCGGACGGCGAGCCGTGCGCGACGGCCGTGCGCGAGTCGATGTCCAGGAAGATTCCGTTGGTCCCGATGGCGAAGATGCTGGCCAGCTCGTGGGTCACGACCACGATGGTGGTCCCCAGGCTCTCCCTGATCTCCTGGATCAGGTCGTCGAGCATCTTGGCGCTGATGGGGTCGAGCCCGGCCGAGGGCTCGTCGAAGAAGACGATCTCCGGGTCCAGGGCCAGGGCGCGGGCCAGGCCCGCGCGCTTGCGCATGCCGCCGCTGATCTCCGAGGGCGAGAAGTCCTCGAAGCCCGCGAGCCCGACCAGGGCGAGCTTCAGCTCGGCCAGCTCGCGGATCTCGGCCGGGGAGAGCGTGGTGTACTGCTCGAGCGGCATGGCCACGTTCTCGGCCAGGGTCATGGAGCTCCACAGCGCGCCGCCCTGGTAGAGGATGCCCACGCGGCGCATGATGGCGGCCCGCTCGTCCGGGGCCGCGCGGGTGAAGTCCTGCCCGGCGTAGCAGATGGAGCCCGCGGCGGGCGTGATCAGGCCGGTGAGGGCCTTGAGCAGGGTGCTCTTGCCGCAGCCGCTGCCGCCCATGATCAGGAAGACGTCGCCGCGCTCGACGGTGAAGTCCACGTCGCGCATGAGCACGAAGGAGCCGAAGGAGATGGTCAGGCCGGTGACCGAGATGTGGGGCGTGCTTCGGGTCCCCGGGGCGCGGAGGGCGGTGTCCTGCATGTCCGGTCCTCCCTATATCCCCAGGAAGTCGCAGACCGCGGTGATGATGGCGGTGGCCACGACGATGCTGACGATGCCGGTGACCACGGCCGAGGTGGTGGCCTTGCCCACGGCCGAGGCGCTGCGGCCGCAGGCCATGCCCTGCAGGCAGCCGCAGAAGGCCACGAGGACGCCGAAGACCGTGGCGTGCACGAGGCCGATCCAGAGGTGGGTGAGGCTGAAGGCGCTCTGGGTGGCGTGCAGGTATGCCAGGGGGTTCAGGCCGAGCATGACCGTGCCCACCACGAAGCCGCCGACCATGCCCATGAGGTCCGCCCAGACCGCGAGCAGCGGCATCATGACCAGGAGGGAGAGCATGCGCGGCAGCACCAGGTGCTCCACGGGCGAGACGCCGAGCGTGGTCAGGGCATCCAGCTCCTCGTTGACCTGCATGGTGCCGAGCTCCGCGGCGAAGGCGGCGCCGGTGCGGCCGGACATGATCACGCCGGTCATGACCGCGCCCATGACCCGGACCATGGCCACGGTCACGAGGCTGGCCACGTAGATCTGCGCGCCGAAGAGGCGCAGCTGGATGGCGCCCACGAAGGCCAGGATGAGCCCCACGAGGCAGCTGATGAGCGAGACGATGGGCAGGGCCTCGATGCCGGTCTGCTGCATCTGCAGGAGCAGGTCGCGGCGGCGGAAGGCTGCCCGGCCGCCGAGAAGGGCCAGGAAGGCGAGGCAGATCTCCCCGGTGAAGCCGAGGACAGTGCGCCCGGAGGCGGGCACGGCCAGGGCGGCGCGGCCCACGAGCTCGACCACGCCCGTGCGTTTCTCGTCCTCCCCGCGCCGCGCGCCCTCGCGCTCGGGCACGGCCAGGGCCAGGGCGGTCATGCGGCGCAGGCCGTCGGGCAGGCCGGAAAGGTCGTCCCGCACGCCCGCCGCGCGCGCGGCCTTCACCAGGCGCACCACCAGGGCCAACAGGCTGCTGTCCCACTCGCCGATGCCTTGGTCCTCGAAACGCAGGACCCCGGCCCCTCCGTCCGCGATCTCGGCGAGCAGGGTGGCGTCGGTTCGGCGCGCGCCGTCTTTCCGCGCACCCCGCCGCGCCTTGGCCCGCGCGTCTTTCCGCGTTTCTGCCCGCGTTTCTGCCCGCGTTTCTGCCCGCGCCTTGGGGCCGCCGTCCAGCAGCCAGTCTCCGGCCAGGGAGACGGCTATGGCGTCGCCGCTTCTGCGGTGGGTCAGGGACGGGGCTGTCTGGTGCATGCGAATGGTCTCCGGGGGGCGTGCGGCAGTCTGCGTGCCCACGGCCAGTCCAACATATACGCTGTTTGAAGACTTCGCGTCCAGAGCGAAGAGACATCGCCTCCTGTCGCGGGCCGGATCCGGGGGCATGGGGCCGATGGAGCCCGTGCTGCGGCCTGGAAGAGGGGGGCGCCGATCCGATTGCGGCTGACATGGGCCCCCGTGCCCTGTATACCGGCAGGAAGGTCCGCCGCGCGCTCGGGCGTGTTGCAGGCGGCGGGCGTCCAAAGGAGGTGCGCGATGCGCGTGAGACTCGTCGGGCCGTGGCTGGCGGCCCTGTTCCTGGCCCTGGTGCTGCTCCCGGCCCCTGTTCCGGCCGCGAGCACTGCCGCGAGCACTGCCGCGAGCAAGGCGGCGGACACGGCGGCGGAGCAGGCCGCCCCGGCCACCGCATGGTCCATCGACCCGGCCCACTGCTCCGTGAACTTCACGGTGCGCCACATCTTCGTGAAGATCCCCGGCCGCTTCGCAAGCTATTCCGGCACGGTGCGCTTCGACCCGCGAAACCTCGCGGGCAGCCTGATCGACGTGCGCATCGACGTGGCCAGCATCGACACCTTCGTGGCCAAGCGCGACGAGGACCTGCGTTCGGCCGACTACTTCGACGCGGCCAGGTACCCGGAGATCAGGTTCACGAGCGGGAGCATAGAGCACCGGGGCGGCAGTTCGTACGTGGCCCGCGGCAAGCTGACCGTAAAGGACGTGACCCAGGACTTCGCCATGCCCTTCACCTACTTCGGGGAAAAACCGAGTCCCATCATGCCGGGCAAGACCGTGGCCGGGTTCGAGAGCGACTTTTCCGTGAACCTGCTCGCCTTCCACGTGGGCGACGGCACGGCGCAGAAGCTCGGGGCCATGGGCCGGACCGCGAACGTCGCGCTGTACATGGAGCTTTTGCGCTAGCAAGACGGCGCGGGCGCGGGACCCGGCGTTCCCCCTTCGGGGCTGCGCCTCAGGGCTTTTCCAGGCGGATGCGCGTGTCGTAGTAGGCGGTGCCGTTGCCCACGGCCGAGACCATGTCCAGGGTCAGCTCGTTGGCGCCGAAGCCCTTGGAGTTCCAGCCGCCGCGCGGCAGGTGCGCGGTGTCCGGCCGCATGCGCTCGTCCGTGACGATCCGCACCCGGAGGCTGCCCGCCTCGCTCACGGCCAGGGCCTCGTCGCCGTCGGCAAGGCCCATGCCCTTCGCCTCGTCCGGGTGCAGGGTCAGGGGCGGCAGCCCCTCGAGCTCGGGCGGCGGCAGCTCGGAGCAGAGCCAGTCGCGCGGCGAGGTGGTGAGCAGCGTCAGCGGGTATTCGCGCGCGTCGCAGAGGGGCGCGGGCGTCTCGACGGCGGTCATGAAGCGGAAGCGGCCCGACGGCGTGGGGTAGACGCCGTCCGCGTAGGGCACCATGGGCGCGTCCAGGCGCAGGGGCCGCGCCAGGCAGTCCTCCACCGTGGCGTGAAGGCTCTTCAGGGTGGGCGCGAGGATGGCGGAAAGCCACTCGCGGTCCGGCCTGCGCATGCGCTCGCCGAAGCCGAGGCGGTCCGCGAGGTCGAAGTAGACCTCGTGGTTGGGCCTGGCCTCGCCGCGCGGGGGCGCGGCGCGGTTGACCGGGCCGATCCAGTTGTGGCCGTAGGAGGCGACCACGTCCTCGATCTCGAGGAAGGTGGTGGCGGGCAGGACGAGGTGGGCGCGGCGCGCCGTGTCGTCCAGGAAGTGGCCCATGACGCAGAGGAAATCGAGCGATTCGAGGGCCCGGGCCACGAGGGCGGAGTTGGGCGCCATGGTCGCGGGGTTGCCCGCGCTCACGAGCGCCGTGGTCACGCGCGGGGCGTCGGCCGCGAGGATCTCGTGGCCGATGCGCGGCATGAGCAGGCGGCGCAGCGGGGGATGCACGTCCTCGCCGCTCACGGACCAGTCGTAGGGGCCGTACTCCTCGAAGCCCTGGCTCACGCCGCCGCCGGGCACGCCCATGTTCCCGGTGAGGGCGCTGAGGCACATGATGGCCTGGATGGCCTGGTGGGCGTGCACGTGGCGGTGCAGCCCCCAGCCGAGCAGGACGGCCGCGGGCGCGCCCTCGGTCATGGCCTCGGCCAGGGCGCGCACGTGGCCCGGCCGCACGTCGGAGAGGGCGGCGCACTCCACCGTGGACAGCCCCTCGACCATCTTCCTGAAGGCCTCGAAGCCCTCGGCGTTGCCGCGCGCGAACCTCTCGTCCGCCAGGCCGCGCTCCAGCACCACCCTGGCCGCGGCCAGGGCCAGCCAGGCGTCGCCGCCCGGGCGGACCGGGATGTGCAGCCCGGCCATTTCGGCGGTCTGCGTGGGCAGCGGGTCGATGACGATGACCTTGCCGCCCTTCTTCCTGATCTCCTGGATGACGGGCACGAGCCCCACGGCCGTGACCGCGGGGTTGCGGCCCCACAGGACGAGGGTCTGCGCGTTCCTGTGGTCGTCCGGGTCGTGGGAGACGCGGCTGCCCACGCACAGCTCCATGGAGGCCTGCCCCGTGCCGCCGCACAGGGTTCCGGTAAGCCCCGTGACCCCGCCGAACTCGCTCCAGAAGCGCATGTTCAAAAGCTTCAGCGCCGTGCGCTCGCCGAAGCCCTGGTAGTGCAGGATGGAGGCGTTGCCGTCCCTCGCGGCCGCCTCGCCCAGGCGGTCGGCCAGCTCGTCGAGGGCCTGCTCCCAGGTCACGCGGGTGAAGGCGGTGCTGCCCGGCGCCCGGCGCAGCGGGTGGAGCACGCGTTCCGGATGGTTGGAGCGGGCCAGGAAGCGGGGCACCTTGTTGCAGTGCAGGCCGCGCGTGTACGGATGGCCGGGGTTGCCGCGAATGGCGGTGACGCGCTGCCCGTCGCTCTCGGCGAGCAGGCCGCAGGAGCAGGGGCAGTCCCTGGTGCAGGTGGTGACGACGGAAGGCATGGCTAAGTCCTCCAGGTCCGCGGCCGGGGCTGCCCTGGCCGCACTGGCTGCAGTATTGCAATCAACCGGGTATCGGGCAATACTATTTATCCGGATCGACAGCGGGCGAAACACGCGGTCCGCGTCGGGGGGACGCGCGCGCCGCATCTGCCGAGGTGCGACATGCCACAGTCCGGGAGCGGGCGGATGCCCGCGCTCGATGAGACCCTTTACGCGCGGTTCTTCCTGCTCGACGCGCGCGACCTGACCATCCTGCGCGCGGGCGGGGGCGTCTCGAGCCCTGCGCCCGCCGGGCCTCCCGCAGACTCTTCCGAAGAAAGCATCGACGACATGCTCGTGGAGCTGCCCCTGTGGCGGCTCGTGCCGGACATGGGCGAGCAGGGGCTGCGCGCTGCCCTGGCCCCGCTGCTGGAGGGCCGGGCGCGCGAGGTCTCGTTTTCCCTCACGCTGCACATGCCCGAGCCCGAGACCCCGGCCGAGGAGACCGAGCCCGCGCGGGCCCTGGCCTGGGCCCTGGACGACGCCTTTCCCGGAGCCCCGCCGCGCATCCTGCTGGCCGTGTGGCGGCCGGGCGGGGCGCCGCGCCCGGGACCGGACGCAAACGCCACCCAGAGCACCTTCCTGGCGGGCCTGAGCCACGAGGTGCGCACCCCCCTGACCGGCCTCCTGGGCCTCGGGCAGCTGCTCCTGGAGACGCGGCTCGAGCCGGAGCAGCGCTCCTACGTGCGGCACATGCTGGGCGCGGCGCGCGGGCTCATGCGCATCGTGGACGATGCCCTGGACGTGGCGGCCATGGAGGCCGGGCGGCTCTCCCTGCAGGACAGGCCCTATTCCCCGGCCGAGATGGTGCACGACGTGGCCGGGCTCTTCTCCGGCCAGGCCTCGGCCAAGGGGCTCACGCTCGCCGCCTCGGCCTCGTCCGACCTGCCCGGCCTGGTGCACGGCGACGGCGGGAGGGTGCGCCAGGTGCTGCACAACCTGGTGGGCAACGCGGTCAAGTTCACGGCCGAGGGCGGCGTGGAGGTGGAGGCGGACGTGCTGCCTTCCGGAAGCGGTCCGCCCGACGGCCGGGCAGATGGTCGGGCAGATGGCCGGACGGATGGCCGGGCAGATGGACAAGCGGGCGGGGAGCGGCGCCTGCACTTCGTGGTGCGCGACACCGGGCCGGGCATCCCCGAGGTGCTGCAGGCCGCGGTCTTCGAGCCGTTTTACCAGATAAAGGGCCAGATAACGGGTCAGATAGAGGGTCAGACAGGGGGGCAGGGCGCACAGGCGCGGCCCGCGCCCTCCGCGCCGCCGCAGTCCGATTTCCAGTCCAAGGGCACGGGCCTCGGCCTGGCCATCTGCAAGGGCCTCGTGGAGCGCATGGGCGGGGTCATCCGCCTGGAGAGCGCGGTGGGGCGCGGCAGCGCGTTCCACGTCGAGCTGCCCCTGCGCGAGGATGCCTACGGCGCCCCCTTCGGGCCGGAGCCCTTCACCCTGCGCGACGGGGCGCAGGCCGCGTCTTGCGGGGCGGCGGCCGAGAGCCTGGCGGGCCGGGCCCTGCGGGTGCTGGTGGTGGACGACAACCGCGTCAACGTGCTGGTCACGCGCGGGCTCCTGCAGCGCATGGGCTACACGGCGCTCGGCGCGCTCTCCGGCGAAGAGGCCCTGGAGATCCTGTCCGGGGAGCCGGTGGACGTCGTGCTCATGGACATCTCCATGCCCGGCATGGACGGCCTGGAGTGCCTGCAGCGGCTGCGCGAGGGCGGGGCGGGCGAGGCCAACCGCGGCGTGCCCGTGGTGGCCGTGACCGCCCACGCCATGAAGGGCGACCGCGAGCGCTTCCTGGGGCTCGGCATGAACGGCTACCTGGCCAAGCCCTTCGAGGCCGGGGACCTGGCCGAGGCCGTGCGCGGGGTCCTGGGCGACAATTCGGACGATCCCGCACGCGGCGCCGCGCCGCAGCCGGACGCCGAGGACAAGGGCTGAACGCCGAGGAGGCGGCAATGGCGGAAAAGATCCCCGCAGGCGGCACGGACCATCCCGGGCGCGGCGACTGGCCCGTCATCCCGGACGAGCGGGAGGCGGACCTCATCGGCCTCGACCTCCTGGACCACGCGGACGGCCCGGACCTGGTGCTCTTTCTCGCGGGCAACCAGTTCATGGCCGTGCCCGAGCTGCTCGAGGCCTTTCGCGCCGCGCACCCAAAGGTGCGGCGCATCTTCTGCGAGACCCTGCCCCCGCGCCTGGAGCTGCGCCAGATCCTCTCGGGCGGGGCGTGGTTTCGGGGAAGGCTCGTCACCGTGGTCCCGGACTGCTGGGCCACGGTCTCCGAGGCCGGGGTCGCCGCCCTGGCCGAGGCGGGCCGCACCGAGCGCGGGCAGTGCCGGGCCTATCTGCGCAACCGCGTGGTCTGCCTGGTGCGCGCGGGCAACCCCAAGGGCGTGGCCGAGGTCGCGGACCTGGCCCGGGCCGACGTCGTGGTCTCGCAGCCGAGCCCCGTGCACGAGGACATCGCGGAGCACATCCTCGCCATGTACCGCGCGGCCGGGGGCGAGGCGCTCGCGGCGCGGATCATGGAGGAGAAGCGGGAGGCCGGGACCACCCTCCTGACCACGGTGCACCACCGCGAGACGCCCGAGCGCCTGCTGGCGGGCACGGCCGACGCCGGGCCGGTCTGGGCCACGGAGGCGGCGCACGCGGCGGCGCTCGGCCTGCCGCTCGAGGCGGTGGAGTTCGGCGAGGGGCTCGATCAGCGCGGCCGGGTGCGCTACTTCCTCTGCCCGGTGCGCGGGGGCGCCCATCCGGAGAACGGCCGGGCCTTCATGGACTTCGTGCGCTCGCCCGAGGGCCGGGCGATCTACGCCAAATACGGCTTCCTTCCCGTGTAGCTAGGCGCGTTCCGCCACGCCGCCGCCCGTGCGGCACGCCTCCACCCAGGCTATCTCCCGGACGATGGACTCCGTGACCGTGGCCGTCTGCAGGTCGGGCGGCAGCACGCTCCAGGTGTAGGTCTCCACCTCCATGGGTGTCTCCTTGGGAAAGAGGGGCAGCGCGGCCGAAAGGAAGGCCTGGGTGCTCGCGCACTCGGGCAGCTCGGCCAGGAAGACGGGCAGGTGGAAGTGCACGCGCCACGACTCGATCGGCGCGGCCTTTTCGTCCGGCGCGGCCGAGGCGGCCAGGGCCTCGGGCAGGTCGTCGAAGCGCGAAAGCGCGCCGTCCGCGCGCCGGGCCACGGCCTGGTGCAGGTAGACCGGCTCCGCGAAGCGGGCGAGCCGGGCGAGGTCCGGGCCGTCCAGGTGCAGGGCAGAGGAGACCTGCACGTGGCCCACGGGAACCTGCGCCGAGGCCAGCAGGGCCAGGGACTCGGCCGGGTCCTCGTACTGCAGGGCCTGGTGGCAGCAGTCGTAGCACAGCGCCAGGTGCGCGGCCGCGTCCCTTGAGAGCCCCGGCTGCGCGCGGAAGTCCGCGAAGAAGCGGGCCGCGTCCGCGGACGTCTCCAGCAGGCAGCCGGGCTCGGGCTCCAGGGAGAGGCGGATGAAGCGGCCGGTTTGCTGCGCCAGGGCGTCCAGCTGCTCCAGCACGCCGCGCAGCCGCGCGTAGGCCTGGGGCAGGTCCGAGGCCGGGAACCCCTTGCGGAAGCCGAGCGGCACCGAGGAGATGGAGCCCGCGCCGCCTTGCGGCAGAAGGCGGTCGAGAAAGCGCGCCAGGCGCAGGGTGTAGGCCGCGCGCTCCGGATCGCGCCAGTCCGGCAGGTAGACCTGCTCCTTGACCGGCGCGTGGTGGAAGCGGCCGTAGGGAAAGCCGTTCACGGTGCGCACCGAGAGCCCGTTTTCCGCCAGCCAGCCCGCGAAGCGCGCGGCCTCGGCGTCGTCAAGCTCCCGGCTGGCCGTGCCCGAGACGCGCAGGCCGATGGGGAAGGGGGCCTGCGCGTCGCAGGCGTTGCCCGCACAGGCCGCGCGCACGGCCAGGCCGTGGTGGACAAGCGCGTCCAGGGCCTCGGCCCAGGTCTCGCCCGGGTGGATGTTGGTGCAGTAGGTGGCGGGGCAGCGGGCCGCGCGGGAACTCATAAACGGGCTCCCGTGGTCCCCGCGGCCGGGTCCGTGGCCGCGCGCAGCCGCTCGGCCAGCATCCCGGCGGCGCGGCGCATGAGCCCCGCGTCCACGCGCTCCACCTCCACGCGCCTGCCGATGCCCGTGATCAGGCTCAGCTGCAGCCTGCCGCCCAGGTGCTCGCGGAACGACTCTATGGAGCGCTCCACGTCGAGCGTGGCCAGGGCCGGGTGCCACAGCGCGAAGCCGAGCCCGTCCAGGAGCGTGAGGATGCGCTCGGCCGAGGCCGCGTCGAGCATGCCCGCGAGCACGCAGTAGAGGCTGTCCAGCGCCAGGCCGAGGGCCACGGCCTCGCCGTGGCGCAGCTCGCCGCCGGTCAGCTCCTCCAGGGCGTGGGCGCTCCAGTGGCCGAAGTCCAGGGGCCGCGCCGAGCCGAACTCGAAGGGGTCACCCGCGGTGCGGATGTGCGTGAGGTGCAGGTCGGCGCAGCGGATGACCGACTCTTCCAGGGCCGAGGGGTCCAGCGCGGCCAGGGGGGCGCGCAGCTCCTCCAGCCGCGCGAAGAAGGCGGCGTCGCGGATGAGCGCCACCTTCACCGCCTCGGACAGGCCCGCGCGGCGCTCGCGCTCGGGCAGGAGGTCCAGGAAGTCCAGGTCGCTGACCACGGCGAAGGGCGGGGCGAAGGTGCCCTCGTAGTTCTTGCGGCCGAAGCGGTTCACGCCGTTCTTCACGCCCACGCCCGCGTCGTTCTGGCCGAGCACCGTGCTCGGCAGCCGCACCAGGCGCACGCCCCGGTGCGCCAGGGCCGCGGCCAGCCCCACGGCGTCGAGCAGCGCGCCGCCGCCCACGGCCAGGATGAAGGACTGGCGGCACAGCCCGCCGCGCAGCACGCTCTGCAGCACGAGGTCCACCAGGGCCTCGTCCGCCTTCACGCGCTCCCCGCCCCCGGCCACGATGGGCGGCTCGGCCAGGCGCAGGAGGTCGGCGTTGTCCTCGGCAAAGGTCTCGAGATCGCGCACGATGGAGGGCCGGGCGCGCACGAGCCCCTGGTCGATGACGGCGAGCGTCCTGTGCGGCCCGGCCCCGCCCTCGGCCAGCACCCTGGCCAGGGCCGGGTTGCCGGGGCGGAACACGCCGCGCGTGAAGACCACGGGAAACTCGAAGCTGACCTCGATGCGCTGGCGCAGCGTCACCGTGCCGTCCGTTGCCCGGGCATTATCGCGGGCCATGTCGCGGGCCGCGTCCCGGCCGCTCGCGTCCGCCGGGCCCGCCGCCGCGCTTCCCGAAAATCCTCTGCCCGCGGCCTTTGCCGCCGTCCTGCCGCCCATGCTGTCGTTCGTCCTGTCCATGCGCTGCTGCGTTCCCCTGTGCTGTCTCGCGAGAATATGACGGCCCGCGGCCGTCTCCGCCGACCATACCAGCCCGGCCGGTCGAGAGGAAGCCGGAAGTGGAAAAAGCCGCGCCGAAAGGCCCGCGCCGGGAAAGGGGCGGGGACGGGAACAGCGGGGAAAAGGGATGCGGGGAAAGGCGCCCGGCCGCGGCCGGGCGCCCCTCCCCGCGGGGCGGGGTGTGGAAGGAAGGAGGAAGGAAGGCGAGGCGCGGGGCGCACGAGCGCCCCGCGCGGGAATCCTATGGTCGTGTCGTCGCGGGCCTCCCCTAGAGCTTCATGATGTAGCAGAGCGCGTAGTACGGCGGACGGTTCTCGTGCGCCCCGCCCGAGCCCGCGTTGTTCAGGGACATGGTGTGGGAGTGGGCACCGGCGGATTGCGTCGTCCTTTGGTGAGCAGAGGTTGCGTCACCACCGGTGCAGAGATCCCAGGTTCCATCGGAGGAGGTGGAGACTCCAACTGGGCTGATGGTGTGCGTGTGCGCCCCGGCGGAGCTGGAGCTGCCCGTGTGCGTGTGCACCGGCATCTCGGCCTGGGTCAGGGTGTGGGTGGCCTCGCCGCCGGTCGCGCCCACGGCGTAGCCGCTGCCCGCGCCGACCACGAAGCGGTTGCGCAGGTCGGGCGCGCCGTTCGTGCCGTCGCACAGGGCCCAGCCCGTGGGCACGGCGCTCACGGCGCCGGACCAGAGCACGATCACGCCCGCGGGCAGCAGGGAGAGGTCGGCGGCGTTCCTGGTGGCCAGGTCGCCCAGCCCCAGGTCCGCGCGGGTCTCCTCGGCCGTGCGGTACTCCAGGCCGTCCTCGCCCGTCTTCTGGCGCATGTACTCCCCGCCGTGGCCCGTGCCGGAGGGCAGGCCGGCGGCAAAGGCCAGGGCCTCGTCGCGGGCGGTCTCGGCGGCGGACTGGGCCGCTTCGGCGCCGGTCTGGGCGGTCTGGGCGGCGTCACGCGCGGCTTCGGCCGCGTCCTTGGCGGAGGAGGCGCCGTTCGCGGCGGACTGGGCCTCGTCGCGGGCCGTCTCGGCCGCATCCTTGGCGGCCTCGGCGCCGGTCTGGGCGTTCTGCGCCGCGCTCTGGGCGGTCTCGGCCCCGGCCTGGGCGGCCTGGGCAGCGTCACGCGCGGCCAGGGCCTCGTCGCGGGCGGCCGCGAAGTCGTCGTAGGACAGCGACGTGCCCGCGCTGGGCGAGGACTTCACGCAGCGGTCGATCTGCTCCTGGAGCTGCTGGTCGATCATGCGCGAGCGGTCGATCTCGCGCTCCAGCTGCCCGGCCAGGCCGCCCACGTCCGTGTCCTGGACGATGATGAGCTCGCGCAGGACGGTCAGCAGCTTGCCCGCGGCCAGGGGATCGCCCGAGGCGGGGCAGGTCACGGTGCCGGTGGCGCCGTTGCCGCCGCCGACCAGGTAGTCCGTGCCGAGGGTCAGGGTCTGCGGGGCCGAGCCGTCCGCCTCGGACACGATGACCACGAGGTCCGTGTCCTTCAGGAACTCGAAGGGCACGGCGAAGGCCTTGGTCTGGCCGTCCGTGGGGTACTGCACGCGGTTGGTGGTGGTGTCCAGTGTCATCGGGTCTCCTTTTCCGGCCTTGGGCCGGATGTTGCGGACGCCTCCCGCGCCCGCCCGCGCGGCCCGCGGCGGCAGGGGCGGGGCGCGCCGCCCCGGGGATGGGGCGGGGGCGTCCACGTGTCCCGAGAGTGTAGGGGGCGCAAAACGGCCCGGGCGCGTAAGGGCGCCACGGGGCGCGCGGGGGCGCGTCCGGGGTGTTGACGGCTTTCGCGCGCCTCCCCCCGGCTGCTGTTTCGCCAGTTTTTCAGATATGTTGCCCGGGCTGGCCCGGGCAGGGAGGGGCCGCGCGCAGCGGCGGCGCATTGCGAATCATTGCGAAATGTTGCGGCAGGGGCAGCGAAAATATCACGAATCGAGGTTGTCATCCTGTAAAATCGGCGCGTTGCCGTTGGAAGTTTCCAGATTTCAAAAGCCTCCCGCAGTGCGCAAAAGATGCGGCCGGACAGGCGGAGGCCCCGCAGCATGTTGAAAAGAGGCATGAATTCATCGCAACCGCGTGTGATGGTTCATGTTCGACGGAAATGACGCCCGGGTGGACAGAGGGGGCGGATTGCTGCATGCAAAAGGCAGTGTACCGTGATCGCGGCCTGCGGCAGAGCCGTACGGCGGCCCGCCCCGCAGTGTCGCGGCCGGAAGGGAGAGGCGCATGTCCCGATCCTCGTTGCCCACGCTGCTCGTTCTTGCGGCCTGCATCGTCTTCTGCGCCCCGTGCGCCGCGCGCGCGGCGTCCAATGCGCAGGACGCGATGCGCGCCTGCCCGCGGATACGCTACTCCACCAATCCGCACTACCCGCCCTACGACTGGATCACGGCCCAGGGCGCGTTCGAGGGCGCGAGCATCGACCTCCTTAAGCTGGCCGCCCCGAAGGGGGTGGAGCTGGTGCCTGTGGTCACGCCGTGGAAGCGGGCCATGTACCTGGCGCAAAAGGGCGGCATCGACCTGCTCGTCAGCCTGCGCATCCGCCCGGAGCGCTCGGAATATCTCGAGTTCACCACGCACCGCGCCTTCCCGAACCCCATCGTGGTCTTCGCCCGCAAGGCGGGCGGCTTCGCGTTCAGGAGCTGGGACGACCTCGAGGGCAGGAAGGGCGGCATCAGCCTGGGCGACACCTTCGGCAACGGCTTCGACGAGTACTGGCACGAGCATCTGCGCATCGACGAGGCCGCGGACATGGACTCCAACTTCCGCAAGCTCGCCGCCGGGCACATCGACTACTTCGTGACCGGCCTCTACGTGGGCGAGGCCTACCTGGCGACGCACGATCTCGGGCAGCCCATCGTCGCGCTGAGCCCGCCCATATCGGACCAGGACATCTACTTCGGCTTCAGCCGCCGCTCGCCGTGCGCGGCGTGGGTGGGGGAGTTCAGCCGCAACCTCGAGCGGCTCGACGAACAGGGGATTCCCGAACGGCTCCTGCAGAAGCATCTGCGCCGCTTCCAGGAGCACTCCGTGAAGCTGCCCGAATAGACGCGCGGCGAGCACTGCATGAACCACATGGACGGCAAGAAATCCCGCGACGCCTCGGGCGCCCTCGCCGGGCGGCCCGGCCGGATAGGCCGCAGGCTGCTCTGGCGGGTGGGGCTGGCGAGCCTGCTCGCGGTCCTCGTGCTCACGGGCGTGCAGGCCGCGCTGCTCTACAGGGGCGAGATCGAGACCGTGCGCAGGCACCTGACGCTCATCGAGCACACCCAGCTCCAGGGAATGGCCAAGTCCCTGTGGAATTTCAACGACCAGATGCTGGCCGCCGAGCTGGACGGGGTGCGCAACTTCCCGGGCATCTCCTACGCCGCGGTGATCGTGGACGGCCGCGTGCTCGCGTCTTCCGGGGCGAGCAGGGACGTCGGCGTGCTCTCCGAGGAGCTGCCCATCGTCTACGTGGACCGGGACGGCCTCCACCCCCTCGGCTTCCTGCGCCTGCAGGCGGACACCACCGGGATGCGCCGCGAGGTGCTCGCGAAGAGCCTTTCGAGCCTGCTGCTCTTCGCGCTCCTCGTCTGCTCCGTCGCGTTCTTCATCTACCTCTTCTTCGAGCGCATGGTCACGCGCCACCTGACGGACATCGCCGACCGCCTGGGCGCCCTGTCCTTCGACGGCGGCAGCCGCGAGCTCTCGCTCGACAGGAAGACGAGGCCGGGCGACGAACTGGACGTGATCGTGGATTCCGCCAACACCATGTTCAGGGAGATCAGGCGGAGCTACGAGCAGCTGAACGGGAACCGCAGGCTGCTCGAATACGTCCTGAACACGGTGCCGCAGTCCATCTTCTGGAAGGACAAGGACCTGGTCTACCGCGGCTGCAACGCGGCCTTCGCGCGCGACGCCGGGCTCGCCTCCCCGGCCATGATCGTGGGCAAGACCGACGCCGACCTGCCCTGGAAGCCCGAGGAGGCCGCGCGCTACAACATGGACGACCGCTTCTGCATCGAGACGCGCCGGGCCCGGCGGCACATCCGCGAGCCCCAGCGCCGCGCCGACGGCGAGGAGGTCTGGATCGAGACCAACAAGCTGCCGATGCTGGACGATGCGGGCGAGGTCGAGGGAGTGCTCGGCGTCTACGAGGACATCACCGCCAGGATCCGCGCCGAGGAGGAGCTGACCCGCTCCAAGGAGGAGGCCGAGGCGGCGAGCAGGGCCAAGTCCGTCTTCCTGGCCAACATGAGCCACGAGATCCGCACCCCGCTGAACGGCATCCTGGGAATGCTCCAGGTGCTGCGCGGCGAGATAGGGGACGAGGCGCAGCTCGGCTACGTGGATCTGGCCGTGAAGTCGTCGCGGCGGCTTTCGGAACTCCTGTCCGACATCCTCGACCTCTCGCGCATCGAGGCCGGGAAGATGCAGGTGGAGGAGGAGGTCTTCGGGATCTCGGAGCTCGGCATGTCCGTCCTCGAGACCTTCGACGTCCCGGCCATGGACAAGGGCCTGCACATCACCGTCCGCACGGACTCCGGCCTGCCCGCCCAGCTCTCGGGGGACGTGGGCAAGATCAAGCAGATCCTCTTCAATCTCGTGGGCAACGCGGTCAAGTTCGCCGACTCGGGCACGATAACGGTGGAGATGTCCGCCCTGCCGTCGCGGGGCGGCGACGTCCTGCCGGTCCTCTTCGCCGTCACGGACGAGGGGCCCGGCATCCCGGACGAGCTGCTGGCCGACATCTTCAACCCCTTCGTGCAGGGCGAGGAGAGCTTCGTGCGCAGGTATCAGGGCGCCGGGCTCGGCCTGTCCATCGTCAAGCGCCTCGCGGAGTGCATGGGCGGCTCCGTGGCCGTGGACAGCGCCGTGGGACGGGGCACTTCCGTCTATTTCTCGCTGCCCCTGCACGCGGCCGCGCCCGGGGCGCAGGCCGCGGAGCCGGTCCCGCCTCCTTCGCCCGGGCCGGGCGGGAAGCGGCGCGTGCTGGTGGCGGAGGACGACTCCGTGACCCGGCTCGCGACCAGAAAAATCCTCGAGCGCGAGGGCTACGAGGTGGAGGTCGTCAAGGACGGCCTGGAAGCGCTCGCCATGCTCGCGGACGCCTCCTTCGACCTCGTCCTCATGGACATCCAGATGCCGCGCATGGACGGCGTGGCGGCCACCAGGGCCATCAGGTCCTCGGACCGCTACGCGCACCTGCGCGGCGTGCCCATCGTGGCCATGACGGCCTACGCCATGGTCGGCGACCGGGAGAAGTTCCTCGACGCGGGCCTGGACGACTACATCGCCAAGCCCATCGAGCGCAAAGCTCTCGTCGCACTCGTCGCGCGCCTCCTCCAAGGGCAAGGGCGCTGAAAAGGCGGCGTCTGCTGCGTTGCTGCGGAAGAGGCAAACCCTCACGTAGGCGGACTACGCGTCGGGCTTGCCTCTTCCTTGCGCCTTGCATCCGCCACCTTTTGAGCGCCCTTGGGGGGGAGAGGGCCTGCCGTCGGCCCAAGGGCGGCTGAAAAGGCGGCGTCTGCCGCGTTGCTGCGGAAGAGGCAACCCCTCGCGTAGGCGGACTACGCGTCGGGCTTGCCTCTTCCTTGCGCCTTGCATCCGCCACCTTTTGAGCACCCTTGGGGGAGGCGCTGTTGGCCCGGGTCCGCTGCAAAGGCGCCCTTGGGGGGGAGGGGGGCCTGCCGTCGGCCGGGGCTGCTGAAAAGGCGGCGTCTGCCGCGTTGCTGCGGAAGAGGCAAACCCTCACGTAGGCGGACTACGCGTCGGGCTTGCCTCTTCCTTGCGCCTTGCATCCGGCACCTTTTGAGCGCCCTTGGGGGGAGGGTGTTTTCACACGGCAATTTTCATCTTCGACTTTCCACGCCCAGGCGGCCCGTGTCCATTCTCCGGGCGTACCGCAGGCGGGAGAGGTCAAGGGGTGACCCCTTGCGGGGAGGGTCCAGGGAGGGCGAGGAGCCCTCCCTGGTCAGGGCGCGAAAAAGGCGCGGCCTTTCGCGTGGGGGGCTACGGCGCCAGGATGGCGTCGGCCCGTTCCCGGGCGAGGAGGCCCTGGGAGACGAGGAGCGTCATGCCGTCCTGCGTCTCCGGGGCCGCGAGGTCGATGCCTTCGCGGGCCGAGAGCACGAGGTTGCGCAGGACCACCACCTGCGGCTCCGTGCTGGCCCAGACCGCGGCCTGCTCCTCGGGCGCGAAGCGGCGCACGAAGTCGCTGGCCGGGATGATCGTGTTCGGGACCCCGTCCACGCCGGGCTCCTCGCTCCACACGACGCCCCACTTCCCGCGGGTGGCGTCGTCCCACTGCGCGGGGTAGTCGGCCCCGTGCCAGGTCAGGACGCCCGTAACGGGGTCGGGCAGACCGCGCCATTCGCCGTTGACGTACGTATTGTCGGGCCATTTCCAGGCCATAGGGTTCTCCTCCTAGGCGACGGTTCCTCGCCGGTCGCCGGTTGCAGTCCATGTCGCGTTTGCCGCCCCCTGCGTTGCCTTGCCCGCAGCGCCGCCCGCTCCGCCTGCGCCGTTGGAGCTTCCACTTCCACCGGACCAGTACGCGGCTCCTCCCGGAGTACCGGCCAGCCCCGGGCCGCCGCCCGCCTGTCCCTGCCCGGAATGCGAGCCGGAGCCGCCGGTGGCTCCGCTTCCGCCTACAGCGGCGGTTCCTGCACCGGCTGTGGAGCCGGTGATGGTGGTGCCGTTTCCATAGAGTGACGGTACGGTAAATGCCGCTCCGCCTCCGCCGCCGGTGCCGACTGATAGGCCCGCACCGCCGCCGCCACCGCCTCCGCCGCCGGTGGTGAAGTAATCTCCCGCTTCACTGGTGGTGTAGACCCATCCGGCACCGCCGCCGCCGCCACCGCCGCCGCCGCCCCAAATCTGTCCGGCGGCATTGTCGATGGTGATCGAACCGCCGCCGACCGCGGCGATGTAAAGCGCAGGACCACCGGCACCACCGGGATTACCCGGCTTTGCCGCATAGGTTATCGGGCTGGAACCGTTGTATCCGCTGCCTCCGGCGCCGCCGTTTCCTCCGCGCCCCTGGATGCGCCCGTTGTTCGTGAGCGTGATCTTCGTCCCGCTCGGGAAGCCCTGGACGGTCATGGCGTAGCTGCCCGTGGAGGCGGAGCCGATGACCGCGCCCGAGGCGACGGCCACGTCGAAGTTCGCCGGGGAGACTCCGTCCCACAGGGTGTTCGCCGCGAGCCAGGTCTTGAGGTCGAGGTTGGAGTAGGTGGCCGCCGGGATGGTCGCCTTGATGACGCGGTTGTGCGCCGTGACAGGTTTGATGAGCATGGCGGCCTCCTAGAAGGAATCCACGTAGACCATGACGTAGCCGCTGATCTTGACCACGCTCACGAGCTGGTAGGCCGTGGTCGCGGGCACGCTGCCGTTGATCTTCGTGGCCCCGGAGAAGGACAGGGCGAAGCCCGCCGGGTTCAGCCGGATGAGCTTCACGCAGCCGTTGGGCACGCTGGTCAGGTTGAGCGTGGAGGCCGCGCCCAGGGTGAGCACGAAGATGTCGCTCGCGCGCCACTCCTCCAGGGAAGGGGCGATGGCCCCGGACATGGTGCCGAAGAAGTACTCCTGGGACTCGTAGCCCGCCTGGAGCACGACCGGCGTGTCGATCTTCACTGCGTCGTCCAGCGCCTCGGAAAGCCCGTCCACGTCCGCGATCTCGTGTGCGTGCCCCTTGGGGGCGAAGCCCGTGGTGTCGATGGTCGCGGCGAAGCCCTCGGCCGCGTCGCGCGCCGCCACCGCCTCGTTCCTGGCCGCCTCGGCCTCGCCGAGCGCCGTTCGGGCCTCTGCGGCCGCCGCGGCCGTGGCCGCGCGCTCGGCCTGCACGGTCTCGAAGGTCAGGGCGTCGGGGTCGGTGACCGGGGACTTCAGGCAGCGGTCGAGCTGCTCCTGGAGCTGCTGGTCGATCATGCGCGAGCGGTCCAGTTGGCGCTCCACGAGGTCGGCGTCGAAGCCGTCGAGGTTCACGAGGTCCAGGTCCTGCACCAGCACGAGGTCGCGGTACACGGTCAGCAGCGAGCCCGCGGGCAGGGCCGGGCCGGAAGGCGGGCAGAGCACGGAGCCGTTCTGCCCGTCGCCGCCGCCGACCGTGTAGTCCGTGTCCTGGGCCAGGGTCCTCGGGTTGCCGCCGTCCGGGTCGGAAAGGACCACGACGATGTCTGCGGGATCGTAGAAGGTGAAGGGCACGGGCCAGACCGTGGTCTGTCCGTTGGTCGCGTACTGCTCGCGCGACAGGGTCGTGGCCAGGGTCATGGCGACCTCCTGTGCGCCCGGACCGGGCCGTCGGGCCGGGCAGGGTAGGGGTGATGCGCCCGGGAAAGCCCGCGGCGAAGCCTGGTCGGAGCGTCCCGCCCGCCCGGGCCGCGTCCCAGCTTGGGCCTTGCCGGGCCCTGCCCGGGATCACCGGCGCGTGCGGGCCCGGCCGGACGGCCGGGGCGGGTCGGGCGGACGGAACGGCCTCCCTTGCGATGGGCGAAGTCTCACCCCGGAAAAACCCGCCGGGCGCCGCCGGGCGCCCCGGGGCGCGTCAGGGCCCGTGCGGGGTGTTGACGGACTTCCGCCCCGCGCGGCGCCGGAAAGATCGGCCAGTGGTTCCGACCCGTTGCGGCATGGAAAACAGAAAACGCCCTTGTCCGCTGCGCGCTATTTTTTCGCCAGTCGCGGCGGCATGTTGCACAAAGAGGTGGCACACCGTTTCCGGAGCGTAGGGAAAAAGACCATGATTGTGAGAGGTTATCTTGCCAAGCCTCTGGGACGCGCAGGGGAGGGCGGCGGAAGAATTTTTTCCGGGGTGCGCCGGGGTGCGCGTGAGGAGCGACTCGCGTGTGGCAAAAAGGTTGCCTGGACGCTGCGGGGGCTATAAGAAAGGATGCTTGATGCCAAGGCCCGTGAGGGACCCGGGGAGCCCGCGCGCTCCCCGACCGCCAGGGCGCGCCCGGCGCGCCTTCGCAGGGGGATTGACGACGCATGGGGCTCAGCGTATCCGGTGCCGCCGCGATTTCGCTAAGCCGCATATTTCCTGGGAGGACGCATGGCGCGTCTGATCGTCAATGCCGATGACTTCGGCGTATATGCCTGCGTCAGCAGGGGCATCCTCGAGGCCGTGCAGGCCGGAGCGGTCACTGCCGTGGGCGTGATGGCCACGGGCCGCGCCTTCGGCATGGCCGAGGAGCTGCTCCCGCTGGCCGCGCAGCGCGGCGGCGGCGCCGACGCCGGGGCCCACCTCGTGCTCACGGCGGGCGAGCCCCTGACCGAGCGCATGCGCCGGATCTGCCGCGGCTGGGCGGGCAGGTTCCCGCCGCTGGGCACGGCCGCCCTGTCCGTGCTCGCCGGGCGCATCCCCGTGGCCGCGGTGGCCGAGGAGTGGCGCGCCCAGATCGCGCTCTGCCGCAAGGCCGGGCTCCGTCTCGTCTTCCTGAACTCCCACGAGCACATCCACATGCTGCCCCCGCTCTTCCGCCTGACCCGCGCCCTGGCGCGCGAGAACGGCGTGCGCTGGGTGCGCGCGCCGCGCACCTCGCTCAGCCTGCCCCAGCCCGCGAAACGGCTGGCCAAGGAGCTGGTCTTCAAGGCCCTGCGCGTCTGCGCCGGGCCCACCTCGCACTTCTGCGCGGCGCAGCCCGTGCTGCTCGGCACGGGCGAGAGCGGCCGCCTGACGCCGGGGGACCTCGCGCGCCTCGTGAAGGGCGTGCGCGGGGAGGGCGACTACGAGCTCATGTGCCACCCCGGCCGCTTCGACCCGGCCGAGATAACCGACGAGCGCCTGCGCGCCTTCCACGACTGGGAAGGCGAGCTCGAGGCGCTCCTTTCCCCCGCGTTCGGCCGCCTGCTGGCCGGACGCGGCGCGCGGCTGGTCCGTTTCTCGGACCTCGCGGCCGCGCGGTCCTGATTTCGGGGCGCGAGGTCTTCGGGCACCCGAGGAGAGAAAACATGCAGCTTCTGAGCATCGTCATTCCCGCCAAGAACGAGGCCGCAGGCATCGGCGGCACCGTGCGCACGGTCCTGGCCGCGCTCGAGGGGCTCGACCTCGACGTCGAGCTCATCGTGGTGGACGACGGCAGCACGGACGGGACCTTCGACGCCGTGGCCGCGCTTCACCGCGAGGACCCGCGCGTGCGCTGCGTGGCCCTGTCGCGCAACTTCGGCAAGGAGGCCGCGCTGCTGGCCGGGCTCCGCGCCGCCTCGGGCCACGCCGTGGTGACCATGGACGCGGACCTGCAGCACCCGCCCGCGCTCATCCCGACCATGGTGGCGCGCTGGCGCGCGGGCGCCAAGGTGGTGCACGCGGTCAAGGAGGAGCGGCCGGACGAGTCGTTCTCCACCCGGCTGCGCGCCCGCCTGTTCAACTATCTCCTGGAGAAGCTCGGGGACATCGAGGCCGAGGGCTGCTCGGACTTCAAGCTGCTGGACGCCGAGGTCGTGGCCGTGCTCGGCTCGCGCATGCTCGAGCGCAGGCGCTTCTACCGCGGCCTGGCCACCTGGGTGGGGTTTCCCCAGGTCCAGGTGGGCTTCACCGTGGGCAAGCGCGGCGCGGGCGAGAGCAAGTTCTCCCTGCGCATGCTCGTAAGCCTCGCGGCCACGGCCATCATCTCGTTCTCGGCCACGCCGCTGCGCATCGTGACCATCTTCGGCGCCCTGACCCTGCTCCTCGGGCTCGGGGTCGGCGGCGAGGCGCTGTGGTCCTGGTTCCAGGGCGAGGCCGTCTCGGGCTACGCCACGATCATCATCACGCTGCTCATCGTGGGCAGCTTCATCATGATCAGCCTCGGCGTGATCGGCGAGTACATCGGCCGCATCTACGAGGAGATCAAGGACCGCCCCTCCTATCTGGTCAAGGCGGTCTCCGGCTTTCAGGCTGCGTCCGGCCCCGAGGGGCCGCGCGCGAGGACACCGGCGTTCCCGGCCACCCCGGCCGCCGGGCCGCGTTTGCAACCACAGGACGAAACTGGTAAATAACCGCCCCGTCCGCGCGGCCCGTTCCGGGCCAGGGCGAGGCCTCCAGACGCGAGGTATCCGAACGATGCAGACCACCGCCGACCGCACCCTGCGGTCTTCCCTTTCCGCCACGGGCAGCCTGCTCCTGGCGCTTCTTCTTCTCCTGGCCGCGGCGCTGCCCGCCCAGGCCGCCAGGGAGAAGGTCCGCGCGGCGGGCCGCCAGGTGGCCGACGCCGGAAAGCCCCGGGCCGCGAGCGTGAAGCCCGCGGGCAAGAGCGAGCAGGCCTTCGGCTTCGACGACGTCGTGGCGCTGGCCAAGAAGAACGCCGCCGAGCCCTACAAGGAACCGGCCTCCAAGGTGCCCGCCTTCCTGCTGCAGGGCGAGGACGCCTGGCGCGTCATCCGCTTCAAGCCCGAGAAGGCCCTGTGGCACGACGAGAAGCTGCCCTTCGAGCTGCAGTTCTTCCACACCGGCTCCTACTACAACCGCGCGGTGACCATCCACATCGTGGACGACGGCAAGTCGCAGCTCCTGCCTTTCAGCAAGGACGACTTCGACTACGGCGGACTGGCCCACGTGGACGAGATCCCCTCCGACCTCGGCTTCGCGGGCTTCCGCGTGCACACGCACATCAACACCTCGGCCAAGATGGACGAGTTCCTCGTCTTCCTCGGCGCCTCCTACCTGCGCGCCGTGGGCAAGGGCGAGGTCTACGGCCTGTCCGCGCGCGGCCTGGCCATCGACACGGCCCAGCCCAAGGGCGAGGAGTTCCCCTGGTTCTCCCAGTTCTGGATCGTGAAGCCGGGTCCCAAGGACAAGTCCATCACCATCTACGCCCTGCTCGACAGCCCGAGCGCCACGGGCGCCTACCGCTACGTGGCCACCCCGGGCCTGCCCACGGTGACCGAGGTGCACAGCGTGCTCTTCTTGCGCAAGGCCGTGGAGAAGCTCGGCATCGCGCCGCTCACGAGCATGTTCTTCTTCGGCGAGAACTCCGCCGGGCGCCGCTTCAACGACTACCGCCCCGAGATCCACGACTCCGACGGCCTGCTCATCGACCTGCAGAGCGGCGAGTGGATCTGGAGGCCCCTGCAGAACCCCCGCACGCTGCAGGTGAACACCTTCCAGGCCCCGGGCATCCGCGGCTTCGGCCTCATGCAGCGCGACCGCGACTTCGAGAACTACCAGGACCTGGACACCCGCCAGGAGCTGCGTCCCAGCGCCTGGGTCGAGCCGCAGGGCGAGTGGGGCCCGGGCCAGATCGAGCTCGTGCAGATCCCCACGGACAGCGACGTCAACGACAACATGGTGGCCTTCTGGTCCCCGGCCAAGCAGCCCGAGCCGGGCAAGGCCGCCAAGTACGACTACCGCATCTACTGGGGCGGCCCCTTCAAGGACATCCCGCCCGAGGGCTACGTCTGCGCCACGCGCATCGGCCGCAACCCGGACGGCAAGAGCCGCGACTTCGTCATCGAGTTCGACGGCCCCGGGCTGCGCGAGCTGCCCTCCGACGCCCCGGTCTCGGCCACCATCACCGTGGGCCCCGGCGCCACCCTCTACTCCCAGAAGGTGGAGAAGAACCCGGCCAACAACCACTGGCGCCTGACCTTCAGGATCGTGCCCGACGAGGCCGCGGGCCTGAACCTGGTGCTCGACAAACGCCCGCCCGTGGAGCTGCGCGCCTACCTGAAGGACCAGTCGCGCACGTTGACCGAGACGTGGAGCTACGCCTACAAGCTCTGACATGCACGAGAAAGACGAGATAACGGCGGCCGCGCAGGCCGCCTGCGCACCGGCCTCGGCCGGTGCCTCGACCTGCGACCCCGCCGCCGTGGACGCGGCGGGGCGCAGGCTGACGGCCTATCTGCGCCGCCTGCCCCTGGCCGAGTCGCGCCGCCTGGAGATCGCCCTCACGGCCCTGCGCCGCCTGGACGCGAAGCCCGGCGAGAGCGCCGAGGTCCTCACGGCGCGCGCCGTGGCCCTGGCCCAGGGGCTGATCGACCCCGTGGCCTCGCTGGACGTGCCCGAGCCCTGTCCGGAGCTCAGGCGCAGCCACATGATTCCCGAGGAGATGGACCGCAGGCTCTGGAAGAAGCGCCACGCCGAGAAGCGCCCGGTGCAGGGCTTCGTCAACGGCCGCCTGGCGCGCGAGTACCTGAACGAGCCGTGGATGAAGATCGCGGCCCGCCGCCGCCTGATCCTCTCCACCCTGGTCTTCGTGCCCACGGTCTTCGCGGTCCTGAACATGGGCGCGGTGCTGCCCCACAAGGGCTCCACACCGCTCGAGATGGCCATCCTGGCCGTCTTCTCCATCCTCTTCGCCTGGATCTCCATCGGCTTCTGGACGGCCATGGCCGGGTTCTGGACGCTCCTGCGCCGCTTCGACCGCTTCGTGGTCACCACGGCCAAGGCGCACGAGGGCGAGGGCCACCATCCCGAGCGCAAGGCCATGACCGCGATCCTCTTCCCGGTCTGCAACGAGGAGATCGAGCGCACGGCCGCGGGCATCCGCGCCACCTACCTTTCGCTGCGCCGCGCGGGCGCGCTCTCGGGCTTTCATTTCTTCATCCTCTCCGACTCCCAGGACCCGGACCGCTGGGTGGAGGAGGAGGCCATGTGGGCCCGGCTGTGCACCGAGCTCGGGGCCAAGGGGCGGCTCTTCTACCGCCGCCGCAGGGTGAACCTGAAGCGCAAGTCCGGCAACATCGCGGACTTCTGCCGCCGCTTCGGCGCGCGCTACGAGTACATGGCGGTCATGGACGCGGACTCGGTCATGTCCGGGCCCACGCTCGCGCGCATGGTCCAGATCATGGAGCGCCGCCGCCACGTCGGCATCCTGCAGACCGCGCCGCGCTGCGCGGGCCGCGAGACGCTCATCGCCCGCTCGCAGCAGTTCGCCAACCGCCTCTACGGCCCCATGTTCGCCGCGGGGCTGCACTTCTGGCAGCTGGGCGACGCGCAGTACTGGGGCCACAACGCGCTCATCCGCATCCGCCCCTTCATGAAGCACTGCGGGCTGCCCCGGCTCCCGGGCAAGCCGCCGCTCGGCGGCGACATCATGAGCCACGACTTCGTGGAGGCCGCGCTCATGCGCCGCGCCGCCTACGGCGTCTGGCTGGCCTTCGACCTCGAGGGCACCTGGGAGGAGGTCCCGCCCACGCTGCTCGCCGAGCTCAAGCGCGACCGCCGCTGGTGCCAGGGCAACATCCAGCACATGCGGCTCCTGCTCACGCAGGGGCTCCTGCCCGCGCACCGCTTCCTGTTCCTCAACGGCTTCATGTCCTATTTCTCGGCCTTCCTGTGGTTCGTCTTCCTGGCGCTGTCCACGGTGGAGGCCGTGCTCGAGGCCCTGGCCGTGCCGGTCTACTTCCCGGCGCAGCGGGTGCTCTTCCCGGAATGGCCGGTCTGGGAGCCCCTGTGGGCGCTCGTGGTCATGGCCATGACCTTCGTGCTCCTCTTCCTGCCCAAGATCGTGAGCCTCGTGCTCATGCTCGCCAAGGGCAGGCGCAAGGAGTTCGGCGGCTTCTTCGCCATGGTCTTCGGCATCGTGGCGGACGTGGTCCTGTCCACCATGCTCGCGCCCATCCGCATGATGTTCCACACCAAGTTCGTGGCCAACACGCTGCTCGGCCGCCAGTTCGGCTGGCCCACGCAGGACCGCAGCGACTCGGGCACGCCGCTTCTCGAGGCCATCCGCTTCCACGGCCTGGACACCGTCTTCGCCGTGGTCTGGGGCGCGCTGCTCTACCACGTGAACCCGGCCTTCTTCTGGTGGACCTGCCCCATCATCTTCTCGCTCGTCCTCGCCGCGCCGCTCTCGAGCCTGACCTCGCGCGCCTCGCTCGGCCGCCTGGCGCGCCGCCTGCGCATCTTCGTCACGCCCGACGAGATGGCGAGGCCGCCCGAGCTGGCCGAGACCTACAGGGGCGAGGAACACCTCTCGCACCCGCCCGAGGGGCTGGCCGACCCGCTCGGCTGGGGCTTCGTCCGGGCCGTGGCCGATCCCCTGACCAACGCCGTGCACAGGAGCCTGCTGCGCGGTCCGCGCTCCCTGGCACCGTCCATCAGGGAGCGCCGCGCGGCCCTGGCCGAGAAGTTCCTGGAAAAGGGGCCGCGGGCCCTCTCCAAGAAGGAGCAGAAGCTGCTTCTCGTGGACCCGGAGCTGATGGCCGAGCTGCACGTCCGCGTGTGGGCGCTTCCACCCGCCGTGCTCGCCGAGCGCTTCGGCGTGACGCTCGCGGCCTGAGCCAAAAAAATACAGTAAATGCGCTGTCTTGCAACGGCGCGTTATGTTTCTTGACGCCGCAAGGCGCGGCTGGTCTGATGTATTTGTGGTGCCCGGGGGGGCGGCACGCGCAGGGGGAATGCAGGAAGTGAAGGTCTTTTTCATGGGCCGGTGCACTGTTCGGCGTGATGCATGGCGCACTGCGTGGCGCCCGAGCCTCGCCGCGGCGCTGCTCGCGCTGTCCCTCGCGGCGTGCCTCGCGTCGTGGCCGGGGCAGGCCGCGGCCGCCGACCCCGCCGTCCGCCACGGCTCCATCGAGCTGGAGTCGGCCGCCTTCGCGCCGCAGGGCGTTCCCTCCGGCGTCGCGTCGCAACAACCCGCCTCCGCGCAGGCTCCCGACGACCACGAGCGGAGCATCCGCCAGCGGGAGGCCCTCGCCCTCGCCCTGGGCGCCGCGGTGCTTCTGCTCGCCATCCACATTCTCGTGCGCGGCCGCAAGGAGCGGCAGGACGAGAAGCGGCGCCATCTCCTCGAGGTTCGCGTGGCCGAGCGCACGGCCGAGCTGACCGAGGCCAACCGCCAGCTGCGCGAGATGGGCAAGAACATGCGCGCGGTACTCGAGGCCCTGCAGGAGAGCGCCTTCCTCATGGAACCCGACGGACGCGTCCTGCTCAGCAACAGGACCGGAGCCGCGCGCCTCGGCCTGTCGGCCGAGGACATCCTCGGCCGCAACGTCTTCGACCTCTTTCCCCCCCGCGTGGCCGCGCAGCGCCGCGCCAAGGTGGACGAGATGCTGACCGCGCGCCGTCCCCTGCGCTTCGAGGACGAGCGCTTCGGCCGCCGCTACGACATCTCGATCCAGCCCGTGCTCGACGACCAGGGCCGCGTGGCACGCCTGGCCTTCTTCGCCTACGACGTCACCGAGGCCCGCGCGGCCGAGGAGCGGCTGCGCGCGAGCGAGGAGTTCTCCCGCGCGATCCTCCACTCCCTGCGCGCCCAGCTGGCCATCCTGGACAGCAGCGGGACCATCATCCAGACCAACCGCTCCTGGCGCGCCTTCGCGTCGGACAGCGGCCTCTCGGGGCCGGAGGTGGGGCCCGGCACGGACTACCTGCGCGTCTGCGAGAACGCCTGCAGCCCGCACGCCGAGGAGGCCGCGAAGGCCGCCCGGGGCATCCGCGAGGTCATCGCGGGCGAGGCGGACGAGTTCGTGGTCGAGTACTCCTGCCATGCCCCGGACGGCGCCCGCCTGTGGATGAACATGCGCGTGGGCCGCCTCGAGGGAGGCGACGGCCGCGTGGTGGTCAGCCACGAGGACATCACCAACGTCAAGCAGGCCGCGGCCGATCTGGCCGACACCGAGGCCCGCTACCGCTCCTTCTTCGAGTCCACCACCGACGGCCTGCTCATGGCCTCGCCCGACGGCACCATCTTCGAGGCCAACCCCGCGGCCACGCAGATCCTCGGCTGGAGCGCCGAGGAGTTCAGGCGCATCGGCCGCGAGGGCATGGTCGACCCCAGCGACCCGGCCGCGGACACCTTCCGCTCCGAGCGCGAGCAGAACGGCTGGGCGGCCGGGGAGATGCGGCTCAGGCGCAAGGACGGCGGCACGATCACGGCCGAGGTCTCCTCGAGCCTGTACACCGACAGCGCGGGCCGCGTGCGGGCCTGCAGCGTCTTTCGCGACGTCAGCGGCCGCAAGCTGGCCGAGCGCCGCCTCATGGAGCTCTCGGAGTTCAACGAGCGCATCATCTCCGAGTCGCCGCTCGGCATCGTCGCCTTCCGCGAGGACGGGCAGTGCATCCAGGCCAACCAGGCCGCGGCCTCCATCCTCGGGGGCACGATCAAGGCCATGCTGGCCATGAACTTCCGCGAGATCCCCTCCTGGCGCGACTCCGGGCTGCTGGATACGGCCGACGAGGTGCTGCAAAGCGGCATCCAGGCCGAGGTCTCGCTGCAGATCGTCACCAGCTTCGGCCGCAGGGTCTGGCTCGAGTGCGGGCTGGGCACCTTCGAGAGCGGCGGGCAACGCCACCTGCTGCAGATCATCAACGACGTCACCGAGCGCCAGGAAACCGCCGAGGCCCTGCGCCGCGAGAAGGAGAGCGCGCGCCTGTACTTCGACGTGGCCGCGATCACCCTTCTGGTCCTGGACACCGAGGGACGCATCCGGCGCATCAACCGCCAGGGCTGCGCCCTGTTCGGCTTCGACGACGAGACCGGGCTGCTCGGCCGCGACGCCTTCTCCTTCATGCCCGAATCCCTGCGCGCGGGCGTGCGCGAGAACTTCGACCGTTTCGTCACGGGCGCAAGCGGCCCGGCCGAGCACCTGGAGGTGCCGGTGGTCGGCGCCAGGGGCGGGGAGCGCATGGTGGCCTGGAACAGCACGCTGCTCTACGACGAGCAGGGCCGCGTCTCCGGCGTGCTGGCCTCGGGCGAGGACGTCACCGAGAGCAGGCGGCTGCGGCAGGAACAGGAGATGTTCTTCACCGTCTCCCTGGACCTCGTGTGCATCGGCACCATGGACGGCTACCTGCGCCAGGTCTCCCCGGCCTGGACCGAGACGCTCGGCTGGAGCGCGGAGGAGCTGACCGGACGCCCGTACATCGAGTTCGTCCATCCCGAGGACCGCGAGTCCTCCCGGGACATGGGCATGCACCTGCGCGACGGCAGGAGCGCCATCGACTTCGAGAACCGCTTCGCCCGCAAGGACGGCACCTGGCGCTGGCTCTCCTGGAAGGCCGTGGCCGACCGCGAGACGGGCCTCGTCTTCGCCATCGCCCGCGACGTGACCGAGGCCAAGGCCGCCGAGGCCGAGCTGCGCGAGGCGCGCGCCCAGGCCGAGGCCGCCACGCGCGCCAAGTCCGAGTTCCTGGCCAACATGAGCCACGAGATCAGGACGCCCATGAACGCCATCCTGGGGCTGACCATGCTCGCCAAGCGCACCCAGCTCTCCGCCCGGCAGCGCGGCTACCTGGAGAAGATCGGCACCTCGGCCTCCTCGCTGCTCACGATCATCAACGACATCCTGGACTTCTCCAAGATCGAGGCGGGCCGCCTGGAGTTCGAGCGCACGGCCTTCGGCCTGGACGAGGTCCTGGCGCAGCTTTCCGACACCCTGGCCTACAAGGCCGAGGAGAAGGGGCTCGAGCTCTTCCTGGCCCCGGCCGCGGACGTGCCCCGCTTCCTGGTGGGCGACCCCGTGCGCCTGGGGCAGGTGCTCCTGAACCTGGCGGGCAACGCCGTGAAGTTCACCGAGCACGGCGAGGTCGTGGTTTCGGTCTCCGTCGCGGACCGCTGGAAGGACGGCGTGCGCCTGCGCTTTTCCGTGCGCGACTCGGGCATCGGCATGACGCCCGAGGAGCAGATGCGCCTCTTCCGCCCCTTCACCCAGGCGGACGGCTCCACCACCCGCCGTTACGGCGGCACCGGCCTCGGCTTGTCCATCTGCCGCCGCCTGGTGGAGATGATGGGCGGCTCCATCCGCGTGGAGAGCGTGCCGGGCGAGGGCAGCACCTTCGCCTTCTCGGCCGAGTTCGGCCTGCCCGCGGGGCAGCCCGCCGGCCCCGCGACCCCGGCCGGGGACCTGCGCGGGCTGCACGTCCTGGTCGTGGACGACAGCACCACGGCGCGCGACATCCTCGCGGACATGCTGCATTCCATGGGCTACACCAGCCGCCTGGCCGCCTCGGGCGCGCAGGCGCTGGACGCGCTGCGCGCGGCCTCGCAGGAGGGCAGGCCCTTCGATCTAGTGCTCATGGACCGGCGCATGCCCGACATGGACGGGCTCGAGGCCTCCCGCCGCATGCGCGAGGACGAGACCCTGGCCCATCCGCCCACCGTCGTCATGGTCACCGCGCACGACCGCGACGAGCTCCTGCAGGCCGCGGGCGAGGAGAGGCCGGACGCGGTGCTGCAAAAGCCCGTCAGCGCCTCCTCCCTGCACGACGTGATCATGGAGGTCTTCGGCCGCATGCCGGGCGGCGACGAGGCGGCCGAGGGCGCGCGGCGCATAGAGGCCCACGCCAGGGGCGCGCGCGTGCTGCTGGTGGAGGACAACGAGATCAACCGCGAGGTGGCCATAGAGATCCTGCACAACGCGGGGCTGCGCGTGGACACCGCGGCGGACGGGCGCGAGGCCGTGGAGCGCCTGGCCGCCGACCCGAGCGGCTACGCCGCCGTGCTCATGGACGTGCAGATGCCGGTCATGGACGGCTACGAGGCCACGGCCGCCATCCGCGAGGACCTCGGCCTGGCGAGCCTCCCCATCATCGCCATGACCGCCCACGCCATGGCCTCGGAGCGGCGGCGCTGCCTGCGCGCGGGCATGAACGACCACGTGCCCAAGCCCGTGGACCCGGACCGCCTGGTGGGCGTGCTCAACCGCTGGCTCGGCGGGCCGGACAAGCCGGACCTCCTTCGTCGCGCGCCCGCGCCGCCCCAGGCCCGCGAGGGCTCCGCCGCCCTGCCCGAGGTGCCGGGCGTGGACATGCGCGAGGCGCTGCGCCACAGCTCGCGCAGCCGCGACCTGACGGTCAAGCTGCTCTTGAGCTTCGCCGAGCGCTACGAGGACGCCGCGAACACGCTGCGCTCCCTGATCGCGCAGGGCGACCCGTCCACCGCGCGGCGCTTCGCCCACTCCCTGAAGGGGGCGTCCGGAACCCTGGCCGCGGGCGAGGTCTTCGCCCTGGCCGAGCGCGCGGACAAGCTCCTGGCCGAGGGGAAAGGCGCGGAGGCCGAAGAGCTCCTGCCCGGCCTCGCCGCGGCCCTGGCCACGGTCTGCGCGGGGATCCGCGCCGCCTTCACCGCCTCGCCCGAGGAGGCCTGCGTGCAGGGCGCCGTGCGCCTGCTCGATGCCGGGCACGCCGCGCGCCTCGAGCCCGCGCTCGCGGAGCTGGACGCGCAGCTTGCCCGCAACAGCCTGGGCGCGCGCCGCTCCTTCGAGGACTTCGCCGACGCCGTGGGCGCGGATCAGTGCGGCGACCTCTTCCAGGAGATCCGCGAGAACCTCTCGCGCCTCGATTTCAAGACCGCCCGGATCATGCTGCGCGGGCTCGCCGAGAAGCTGGGCATTCCCGTGCGGGAGGCAGCGCAATGACCATCCATCGCCAGTCCGTGCTCATCGTGGACGACAACCCCGAGAACATCGAGGTCCTCTCCGCCAGCCTCGGCGACGAGGTCGAAGTGCTCTTCGCCACCACCGGCAAGGACGCCCTGGAGCTGGCCCGCACCGAGCAGCCGGACCTCATCCTGCTCGACGTGATGATGCCGGACATGGACGGCTACCGTGTCTGCTCCGAGCTCAAGTCCCTGCCCGAGACCATCGACATCCCGGTCATCTTCGTCACCGCCCTGTCCCAGGAAGAGGAGGAGACGCGCGGCCTGGACGCCGGGGCCATCGACTACGTGACCAAGCCCATCAGCCCGCCCATCGTGCGCGCCCGCGTGCGCAACCACCTGGAGCTCAAGCGCTACCGCGACGTGCTGCGCCGCCTCTCGGCCGTGGACGGCCTGACCGGCATCGCCAACCGCCGCCGCTTCGACGAGGTGTTGGAGGCCGAATGGCGCAGGGCGCAGCGCACCTCGTCGCCGTTGTCCATGATCCTGTGCGACATCGACCACTTCAAGGCCTACAACGACGCCTCCGGCCACCTCCTGGGCGACGAGTGCCTGCGCCGCGTGGCCCTGGCCCTGGCCGCGGGCGTGCGGCGCCCGGCAGACCTCGTGGCCCGCTGGGGCGGCGAGGAGTTCGCCTGCATCCTGCCGGACACGGACCACGACGGCGCCACCAAGTTGGCCGAGAAGCTGCGCGCCTCGGTCGTCGCCCTGAACCTGCCGCACGAGGCCTCGCCCACGGCGCCCGTGGTCACGGCCAGCCTCGGCGTGGCCACGCTCATACCCACCGCGGACCTGCCGCCGCACGACCTCGTCCAGCTCGCGGACGACGCGCTCTATTACGCGAAGAAAGCCGGGCGCAACCGCGTCAGCGGCCCCGTGGGCGAATAGTCCCAGGCCCCCCCCAAGCCCCCCCAAGACCGCCCCCGCAGGACAGGCGCGGCGGGACCGCCGCGCCGGAACCGCCCGACCGGCACGTTGCCGCTCGCTAGGCGCGAAAGCCCGTGCGCAGCGCGGCCATGTCGCGGCCGTGGCGGGGGAGCAGGAGCAGGAAGCCCGCGAAGTACGCCGTGGAGGTCAGGACGTGCAGCTCCTGGCCCGTGGCGTGGATGGGAAGATGGTCCAGCAGCGCCTGCGGCACCACGGGCGCCAGGAACTGCACCGCGAAGAGCGCCAGCAGCACCGCGGCCTCGCGCAGCGAGAGGCGCAGGTTGGAGAGCATGCCCACCGCCAGCAGCGACTGCGCCGCGGTCAGCAGGAGCTCGTTCATCTGGAAGTGGTCCATGGGGATGGGATGGGCGAAGGAGCCGAGCGACAGGCCGTACACGCCCGGGATCATGCCCACGAGCAGCGTCCACTGGTTCAGCTTGGCCGAGAGCAGCGAGGCCAGCGCCACCCCGCCCATGCCGCGCAGCGCGAACATGATCGCCACGATGAACTCCGGCGCCTCCGAGGCCACCGGCGCCAGCCACTGCACGAGCAGGAACTCGTTCACGTGCAGCACCCGGCCCGTGCCCACCAGCCCCTCGGAGAACGGCTCCGCGTTGGCCACGATGACCCCGGCCGCGAACAGGAAGAGCCCCGCCGTGGCCAGCCTGCGCCATCTGGCGGGCAGCGCGCCCAGCACCTCGGCCGGGCCCTCCAGCTCGCACTCCTCGCACGGCCGCTTGGAGGCGATGCGGATGTACCAGACGTAGAGCGAGACCAGCACCACGCCGTCGTACCACGCGAGCGACCCCTTGATCGGGATCACCAGCGCGTAGAGCGTGGCCAAGCCCAGGAACAGCACCTCGGTGCGCCGGTCCTCGGTCAGGGTGATCGCCTCGCGCGTGCGCCACCAGCCGAGGAACACGATCACCGCCCAGGCCACGCCGATCAGCAGCCGGTTCGCGCCCGTCATGTTGGCGATGGCGAAGTGCGCGTAGTTCGACTCGGGATGCGCCCCGGCCATCCAGGTGAAGTACATGTCCACCGCGTATTCCGGCAGCACCGCGATGAGCGCCACCACGGCCAGGGCCAGGGCCTGCGGGATGTCCGCCTGGGCCACGTCGCAGGCCCACAGCAGTAGGAACGACGCCCCCAGGATGGCCAGGCCGGAGATGCCCGCCGTGAGCGGGGGCGACATGTGCGCGCCGGAAAGGTTCAGGAGGAGGCCCGGCAGGCAGGCCAGGGCGGAGAGCAGCAGGGGCAGGAGCTTTCGCATCGGTTCCTCGTTCGGCTCGAAGGCCGGTTCCGCGCGGCCACAAAAAAACCTTCGGCACGCGCAACGCATGCCAAAGGTCTCACCGATCGGCCACGACCGACGACACGGCCAGCAGGTAACCCCGCGAGATTGTTGACCGTGCCCGAAACAGCTACTCCCCTTTGGGTTCGGGAAAGATAGTGCGAGGCGGACGGGTTGTCAATCTGCAGGGGAGGGCAGCGGGGGAAGAGGACGGAGAGGGGACGAAGATGCCTCCGGCGGCCAGGGAGGGATTATCCCTCGG
>NZ_ATHV01000034.1 GCF_000422205.1 Desulfovibrio sp. X2 | reverse complement strand
CAGCCCCCTCCCTGGCCGCCGGAGGCATTCCCGCCTTCTTACGGCTCGACCATGAAGGTGTAGGCCTTGTCGGGCTGCAGCACCTTGTTGGCCAGGGCTTTCAGGTCCGCTGGCGTGACCTTCGCGGCTTCGCCGATCATCTTCTCGTTGTAGTCGAGCGGCAGGCCGCGGGTGAGCAGCCAGGCCGCCTCGCCCGAGCGGCTGGCCAGGGACTGGCGGTCGCGCCAGTAGTCGCCGCGCAGGATGTTCACGGCGCGCGCCACCTCGTCGTTCGAGAGATCGGAGTCGTGCAGGCGGGCGACGACCTGGTCGAAGCCCTTTTTGGCCTGTTCGGCCTTGGCCGGTTCCGTGCCGATGTAGAAGGCCAGGAAGCCCGTGGCCGGGGTCTGCCAGAGCATGGCCGTGACCGAGTAGCCGAGCCCCTGCTTGTCGCGCAGGTCGCTGAAGAGCAGGCCGCTCTGGCCCGCCAGGGCTTCCTTGAGCACGTTGAGGGCCGGGGTCTCGGGCGAGCCGAGGCCGGGCACCGGGAAGATCTCCAGGATGTGCGCCTGGTTTCGGCCGGGCAGGTGCAGGGTGTCCGTGCGCTGCGCGTTCCAGGAGGGCGCGGGCATGGGCGCGGGCTCGACGGGGCCGAGCGCGGCGGCGAGTTCCTTGGCCAGGCCGAGCACGGCCTCGCGGTCGAAGTCGCCGCACACGGCCATGACGAAGGGCGCGCGGCGCTGGCGTTCCCAGAAGGACTTGGCTTCGGCCGCGGTCAGGGTGCGCACGCTCTCGGGCGTGCCCATCTGCAGCGAGCCGTAGCCCGGGCCGGTGAAGAGGAAGGGGAAGAGGTGGCGGAAGGCCAGCCCCAGGGGCTGGTCCTCGCGGCGCTTGATGGCCGCTGTCTGCTCGCTGCGCACCCGGCCGAGCTGGTCCTCGGGGAAGGTGGGTTCGAGCACGGTCTTCCTGATCAGCGGCAGGAGGTCCTTGCTGAAGCGCGCCGGGAAGTCCGCGGAGACGAGGAAGGCGTCGCGCCGCGCGGCGGCCCCCAGGGAGGCCGCGCGGTCGGCCAGGAAGTCCTGACGCGCGATCACGTCCATGCCCTGCACGCCCTTGCCCAGGAAGCGGGCCGTGAAGTCGGAGAGGCCGTCGCTCTTCTTCGCCTCGAGGGAGGAGCCGCCCTGCCAGGCGATGTCCACGGAGACGTAGGGCAGGGTGGTGTCGGGCATGAGCACCACGCTGTCCTGGCCGATGCGCACCACTTCGGGCGTGGCGGCCGTGCCGGGCGCGGTCGCGGCCTCGCTTCCGGCCTCCGCGCCCGCCTCGGTCCCGGCCTGCGTGCCCGTCGTGGCAGCGTTCGCGGGCCAGGAGGCCTTGGCCGCGGCCACCAGGGCGTCCGCGGTCAGGGGCGCCGGGGCGGGCGCGGCGGTGCCGGAGGTTGCGCCGGACCCGCCGGAGCCCTCCGTCCCTGAGGCTGCCGCTTCGGGCAGGATCAGGTCCATGGCCAGGCGGTCGGGCCGGATGTAGGCGTGCATCACGTCCGCAAGCGTCGCGGTGTCCGTGTGGCGCAGGGCGAAGAGGTAGTTGTCCTCGGAGACCGGGCCGTCCTCGAAGAAGGTGAAGTAGCCGAGCTTGGAGGCCAGGCCGGAGATGGTCTCCTTGGAGCGGAAGAGGTCGTCCTCCAGGTTCAGGCGCGCCCGGGACAGCTCCTCGGGCGTGAAGGAGGCCGGGTCGAGGTGGGCCAGCTGGTCGCAGACCCCGCGCACGAAGGCCTCGGCCTTGTCCGCGTCGCAGGTGGCCTGGACGATGAACATGCCGCCGCGCTCGAGCGTCAGGATGTCCGCCGAGACCTGGTCCACCATCTGCTTGTCGTACTTCCAGGTGCGGTACAGGCGAGAGGTGTTGTCGCCGCCGAGCAGCTGGGCCAGGAGCTCGAGCCCCACGGCCTGGTCGCGCCTGAGGCCGGGCACCGGGAAGGCCAGGGAGACGTAGGCCTTGTTGAACTTGCCGTGCTCCACGCGGGCCACGGGCCCGGTGAAGAGGGGCAGGGGCAGCTCCTGGGCGGTGGGCCGGATCGTCGTGTTGCGCAGCCCGCCGAAGAGCTGCTGCGCGGCCTCGAGCACCTCGGCCTCGTTGACGTCGCCCACGACCACGAGGAGCATGGAGCGGGGTTGGTAGAGGCGGCGCACGTAGGCGTGCAGGTCGCGCGGGGTGAGGGCGGCCAGGGTCTCGCGCGTGCCGATGATGGGCCTGCCGTAGACCGAGCCCGGCCAGACGAGGGCCTGCAGGGACTGGAACTGGCGGTGGCCGGGATCGTCCTCGTCCATCTCCAGCTCGGAGAGGACCACCTTGCGCTCGCGGGTGAACTCGTCCGGGTCGATGGCCGCGTGCACGGCCATGTCCTCGATGACGTCGAGGCCGAGGCGCCAGTGCTCGCGCGGCATGTTGGCGTAGTAGACGGTGTCGTCGAAGCTCGTGGCCGCGTTCATGTCGCCGCCCGCGCTCTCGATCTCTCGCGCCGCCTCGCCCGGGCCGCGCCGCTTCGTGCCGTCGAAGACCATGTGCTCCAGCAGGTGGGAGATGCCCGCCTCGCGCGCCGTTTCCCAGGCCGAGCCCGCGTGCACGTAGAGGCGCACGGAGGCCAGGGGGAAGCGGGTGTCGCGCTGCACGAGCACGCGGAAGCCGTTCTCGAACACGGTCAGGTGCGGCGCGGTGTCTCCGGCCTGGGGCGTGGTGCCCACCGGCGGCAGGGGCGACATGAGCGGCGCGCGGTCCTTGCGGTCGACCTTTTCGAGGCGTCCCATGCGGTCACATCCTCCGAGCAGCGTCGCCGAGGCGAGCAGGCAGAGGAGCGCGAGCAGGGACAGACGGGACAGCGGCCGACAGGGCGGCGCGACGAGACGGCGCATGGGCTGTTACCTCCCGGGCATGAAAGCGGGCGGCAGCGGGCGGGGTGCCCGGCCGCGCAGAAAAAAGCGGGGCAGCGCCCCGCTCGTTCGGTTCGACACCTCGCGGGGCTACCGCGTGCAGGAATCTCCGTCCTCGCAATAGACGCGGATGAACTGGCCGACCTGGTGCGTCAGGTAGACGCACTCCACGCCTTCCATGCACTTCTCCGCATCCATGCGCTCGATGTGCGTGACCAGCTCGTGCGAGTCCTTGACCAGCTTGAGTATCCAGGCGTCCTTGGCCTCGTCGAAGGAGACCGAGGCCTTGAGCTTGTAGCGCTCGATCTCGGGGTACATCTCCTTCACCTTCTGCAGCAGCGACTGTGGCGTGAGACTCATTGTCCGCTCCTTTGGGTAGGGGGGCTTTCGGGGATCCGACTCCTCCCATTCCTACCAGTCCGGGGCGAACGGTGCAAGCCCGGCTCCTCATTTGGCCGCCTCCTCGGCGAAGCGCTGCGCGGTCTTCTCGACCGAGAGCGCCAGGGGCGAGACGCCGGGCAGCACGGCCCGGATGATGGCCAGGGGGCTCACGTAGCCCGCGCTCCAGTCGAAGACGATGCGCGCCGCGGGGCCCAGGCCTCCGGACGCGGGCAGGACCTCGACCTCGGCGACGAAGGCGCGGGCGTCGAGTTCGCGGTCGCCGTGGCGCGTGGTGCGCACGAAGGTGAAGCTGTCGCAGGCCGCGAAGCGCTCCATGGCCTCCTCGAAGGCCGCGGCCCCGGCCCCGGTGTCGTCCGCCACCTCCGCGGGCGGCTCGTAGCGCACCATGAACTCCTCGGCCTCGGACTGCGGCTGGCGGCGGCCCATGGACAGCTCCTCGACGCGCAGCAGCGGCAGCCCCTCGGGCATCTGCGGCGCGAGGCGGGCAAAGGCCTCCTCGGCCGTGTAGGGCTCGCGGGTGAAGAGGTCGAACCACTCCGCGCGGCTGGTGACGCCCACGGGCAGGGCGCGGCCGAAGGAGATCTGCGGCAGGGGGTGGAAGCCCTTGGAGAAGGACGGCTTCACGCGCGCCCGGCGCAGCGCCCGTTCGAGCACGCTCTGCAGGTCCAGGGTGGAGAGCCAGGCCGCGGGGCCGCGCTTCTCGAACCAGACCCGGAAATGGCCCTCGCGCCGCGTCAGGTCCTCGCGGATCTCGGGCGGCTTCTGCGGCCCGCGCTGCGGCGCCATGGGCGCGGCGTTTGCCGTTTCGGGAGTCGCTTCGGGAGTCTCGGCGGGCGCGGTCGCGGGGTCTGCCTGGTCGCGCCTGGCGAAGACCGTGCGCGGCCGAAGCCCGTCCGGCTCGGAAAGCTCGCACGCGCCGCAGTTGCGGCAGGCGTCGTAGCGGCAGTCCGGCGTGATCTTGCCCTCGAAGGCCCGGGCCCGCTCGGCGAGCAGGAAGCGCTTCGAGACGCCCACGTCCAGGTGGTCCCAGGGGAGGGGGGCGTTCACGTCGCGCGCCGCGAGCATGGTCTCGGGGTCGAGGCCGACGTCGGCGAAGGCGGCCTGCCAGGCCTCGAAGTCGAAGCGGTCCTCCCAGGCGGGCAGCACCTGGCCGCGCGCCACGAGCGCCTCGAGGAGCGGGGCCGCCTCGCGCCCGGCGCGCGAGAGCACGCCCTCCACGAAGCTCATGGTCGGCTCGTGCCACTTGAGCTTCAGGCGCTTGTCCGCGCGGAACAGCTCGCGCAGGAACTCGATGCGCTCCCGGCACTCGGAAAGGGTGATCTGCCGCTCCCACTGGAACGGCGTGTGCGGCTTGGGCACGAAGGGCGCGACGGCGGCCGTGACCTGCAGCCGCTTGGTGCCGCGCGGCGCGGCGTCGGCCACGGCGCGGCAGAGCTCGAAGACGGCGCGCAGGTCGTCCTCGGTCTCCGTGGGCAGGCCGCACATGAAATAGAGCTTCACCTGGCTCCAGCCGCGCGCGAACAGGGCGCGCACGTGGGCCATGAGCCCGGCCTCGTCCACGCCCTTGTTGATCACGTCGCGCAGGCGCTGGCTGCCTGCCTCGGGCGCGATGGTGATGCCCGTGCGCCTGATCCGGGCCATGAGGTCCATGATCTTGGGCGAGAGCGAGCCCACGCGCAGGGAGGGCAGGGAGACGGCCACCTGCTCGGCCGCGCAGCGCTCGAAGCTGCCCGCGAACAGGCCGTCCAGGGCCGAGTAGTCGCCCGTGGACAGGGAGAGGAACGAGACCTCCTCGTAGCCCGCGTCCGCGAGCGACTCGGTGAGGCAGGAGAGGAGCGTCTCGGGCGTGCGCTCGCGCACCGGGCGGTAGGCCATGCCCGCGTGGCAGAAGCGGCAGCCGCGCGTGCAGCCGCGCGCGATCTCCATGGCCAGGCGGTCGTGCACGGCCTGGAAGTTGGGCAGCACCAGGCGCTTCGGCCAGGAGACCTCGTTCAGGTCCTTGACCACGGCGCGGTGCACGACCTCGGGGGCGACGTCCGCGTGTTCCGGCAGCGGGCGCATGCGGCCCGTCCCGTCCTTCCCGTAGAAGGAGGGCACGTAGACCCCGGGGAGTTTCGCCAGGCGCCTGAGCTTCTCGGGGCGCGGCGTGCCCTCGGCGCGGAAGGACTCGAGCGCGGCCATGAGCGGCGGCAGGGCCGCCTCGCCGTCGCCCAGCACGAAGGCGTCGATGAACGGGGCCAGGGGCTCGGCCGAGCCCACGCAGCCGCCGCCCGCCAGCACCAGCGGGTCGTCCTCGCCGCGCTCGGCGCCGCGCCGGGGGATCCCGGCCAGGTCCAGCATCCAGAGCATGGTCGGCGCGGCCAGCTCGTGCGTCACGTGGAAGGCCACGGCATCCACGGCCGCGAGCGGCGTGTCGCTCTCGATGGTGGCGAGCTTCGCCCCGTGCCCGGCCATGATCGCCGCGGCCTCCTCGCACGGCGCGTACACGCGCTCAGCGAGCCAGTCCGGGTTGTCGTTGACCAGGGCGTAGAGGATGCGCTGCCCCAGGTAGGACATGCCGACCTCGTAGAGGTCCGGGAAGGCCAGGGCCACGTGCGCGCGGACGGACGAGGGGGCGCGGCGCACCGCGCCCCATTCGTTGCCCGCATAGCGGCCGGGCCGCTGCAGGAGAGGGAGGAGTTCTTTCATGTGGGGGGGGTGGCGGGCCGCCCGTGCCCGGCCGCCCGGAAGGCGGACGCGCGGGACGCGGGCGGCGCCTCGCGCGTCCGTATCGGTTGCGGATTACTTCTTGATCAGGCCCAGGCCGCCGGCGCCGGCGCCCGCGCCCGTCAGGTTCAGGCCGCGCAGGTCGCCCGGCGTGGAGAGCGTGAGGTTGGAAGTCGCCTCGAGGTACTTGGTCTTGATCTCCTCGGGGAACTTCTCGACGAAGTAGATCACGTGCGCGGCCTTGATCTCGCCCTTGATCTCGTTCTCGAAGGGGTAGCCGAAGGGCAGCAGGACCATCTGCACGCCCTGCTGGGTGGGCACGGTCTGGATCACGGCCACGTCGACGATCTTCTGCTCCTCCTCGTTCCACTTGCCGAGGACGGTGTCGCCGTTGATGAGCTTGGCCAGACGGATATCGTATGCCATTGCGGTCTCCTTGCGTGATGTGGTGCGCGGCTAAGTTAGGGGCTGCCCCCGGGTGTGTCAAGGCGCGCGCCGCCTTCCGCCCGCCTTCCCGGCGCCGTTCAGCACGACTCGCCCTCGTCGCCGGGCCGACGCGGGAAGATGAGGACCTGGGCGATGCACAGGGCGGCGAGCACGGCCAGGAGGACGAGCCCCGGGAGGCGGGGGCCGAGGAGGCCGAGCCCCCCGGCCAGGGCGGCCGCGGCGAGCTGCATGGCCAGGTTGCGCCGCACGCGGGGCAGGCGGCGCGCCCGGCAGGAGGAGAAGGAGATGGCGGCCAGGGAGAGCATGGTCGCGGCCACGGACAGGCAGAGGATCAAGGCCCCGGCCCCGGGCAGGGGCGCGTTCGGCGCGGGCACCACGAGGCGTATGCCGACGGCCGTGGAGACGATGCCCATGACCAGCGGCAGGTGGGCGTAGAGCCACTGGTGGTAGAGCATGACCATGCGCCCCGAGCGCAGGACGAGCGTGCGCGCCCCCCTGGCACCCTCGAAATACCCCCACCAGTAGGCGCTGGCCATGGCGAAGCCGACCGCCCCGGCCAGGACCGACGCGGGCGTGGCCGCCCCGGCCCCCACGCTGGCCATGACGGCCACCACCTGCTCGCCGATGACGATGATCGTGAACAGGCCGAAGCGCTCCGGCAGGTGCATGGGGTGCGGCGGGACGGCGGCGTGCAGGTCGCCCGCGGTGAGCGGGGCCAGCACGTCCACGACCATGGCCAGCCCCCAGACGGCGAAGCGCCAGGGGGGCGGGACGAGGGCGGAGACGGCCCACAGGGCCGCGGCCGCGCCGAAGCCGGTGACGAAGCGGGCGACGAGCGGCCGGGCGGCGGGCAGGCGCCGCACGGAGACCAGGTAGGAGACCACGAGCAGGAAGCGGACCGCCGCGTAGGACAGGGCGAACGCGGCCGAGGTGGGGCCGAGCGCCCCGGAGATGGTCACGACCATGGCCCCGACCCCGGCGATCTGGAGGATGGTCAGCAGCCGGTGGCGGATGTCGCCGGTGTCGAAGCGGGTGAGGTAGAAGGTGTGGCCGATCCAGGCCCACCAGACCGGGAAGAAGACGGCCGCGAAGCGCAGCAGGCCGGAGGGGGTGTAGTCGTGGTCCAGGTTGGTCGCCAGGCGGGAGACCGCGGCCACGAAGACGAGGTCGAAGAAGAGCTCCACCCAGGTGGCGTGGCGCTCCTTCACCTCCCCGGCCGGGGCGGCGCCCGCGGACGGCGGGCCGGAATCGTTCCTGAACGTGAACCAGCGCATATCCCTTCCCGGAGGCTGAGGTCGGCTCGGCACCCCGCACCCTACACCGGAATCCGCCTCCCGGCCACGCCTTCCTCGCGCCGTGCGGAGACCGGGGCACGGTTCGGCCTCCCGGAAATAATCATGGCTCTATGCCCGCGTCTATGCCTATGCCGGACGCATGTCCTCTCCGTCTCCCGCGCGGACCGGAAGCGGCGCGGAAGGCGCGCGGAATCTTGGTCAGGAGCCTGTCCGTCGTTGACGGCCAGACGCGAAGGACGTATAGAATGGACAAGTCGAAAGCCGAAATGTTTCCTCGATACGACGAGGCAGGTAAATGAAAAGAAAATTCATTCCCATGTTCGTCACATTCATGTTGCTGTGCGCATTTCCGCTGCTGAGCGGATGCAGCGACATGCTTCTCCTCAATCCCAAGGGCCCCATCGGCGAGTCGGAAAAGACGGTCATCCTCATCGCCTTCGGCCTGATGCTGCTGGTCGTCGTTCCCGTGATCGTCATGTCCGTCGTGATTCCCTTGAAATACAGGGAGTCGAACAAGAAGGCGGACTACGATCCGAACTGGGACTATTCGGGCAAGATCGAGGCGGCGATGTGGCTGATACCGCTGGCCATCGTGCTGGTCCTGTCCACCGTGGTCTGGATCGAGACGCACCGCCTCGATCCCTACAAGCCCATCGCCGGCGACGCGAAGCCGCTGAACGTCGAAGTCGTCAGCATGGACTGGAAGTGGCTGTTCATCTATCCGGACTACGACATCGCCGTGGTCAACCAGTTCGTCTTCCCGGCCAAGACGCCGCTGAACCTGTACCTCACCTCGGACACGGTCATGACCTCCTTCTTCATCCCCCAGCTCGGCAGCCAGCTCTACGCCATGGGAGGCATGCGCACGAACCTGCACCTCCTGGCCGACGAGGAGGGGGTGTACCGGGGGCAGAACCAGCAGTTCAGCGGAGACGGGTTCCCGCAGATGACCTTCAAGGCCACGGCGACCTCCCCGCAGGCGTTCGAGGCCTGGGTGGAGCAGGTCAGGAAGTCCCCGGACAGGCTCGACATCGCCCGCCTCGACGAGCTGTGCAAGCCGGGCCTCGTCGCCTCGCCCCTCCATTTCTCCTCGCTGGAGCCCGGGCTCTTCGACCACATCATCGCCAAGTACAATCCGCGGCGCTGGTACCTGCACGGCGGGCACGGAACGGGCCAGACCACGAACGCAATGGACGGCGCACTGCACGGCGCAATGGATGGAGCAATGGGCGGCACGATGGGCGGCGCAACGGACGGAACGGGCCACACGGCGCACGGCGCCCAGACCGGCGCGGAGGTGAATTGACATGTTCGGGAAACTCACGCTCGCCGCGGTGCCGTACCATGACCCCATCGTCATGGGCGCGGTGTGCGGCTCGCTCCTGCTCGGCTTCGTCATCCTCGCCCTGATCACCTACTTCAGGAAGTGGCCCTATCTCTGGCACGAGTGGCTGACCACCGTGGAGCCCAGGAAGATCGGCGTCATGTACATCATCCTGGCGCTGATCATGCTGCTGCGCGGCTTCTCGGACGCCATCATGATGCGGGCGCAGCAGGCCATGGCGCTGGCCCCCTCCCAGGGCTTCCTGCCGCCGGAGCACTTCAACCAGGTCTTCAGCGCCCACGGCACGATCATGATCCTCTTCATGGCCATGCCCTTCCTCACCGGGCTCATGAACATCGTCGTGCCCCAGCAGATCGGCGCGCGCGACGTGGCCTTCCCCTTCCTGAACGCGGTCAGCCTCTGGCTGGCGGTGGCCGGGGCCATGCTGGTCATGGTCTCGCTCGGCGTGGGCGTCTTCTCCCGGGCCGGCTGGTCGGGATACGCGCCGCTCACGGAGCTGACCTACAGCCCGGACACCGGGGTGGACTACTGGATCTGGGCCCTGCAGATATCGGGCATAGGCTCGACGCTCTCGGGCATAAACTTCCTCGTCACCATCCTGAAGATGCGCGCCCCGGGCATGTCGCTCATGCGCATGCCGCTCTTCACCTGGACCACGGTCTTCACCGTGGTGCTCGTCATCTTCGCCTTCCCGGTGCTGACCGCCGCCCTGGCCATGATCACCATGGACCGCTACCTGGGCATGCACTTCTTCACCAACGGCATGGGCGGCAACATGATGATGTACGCCAACCTCTTCTGGACCTGGGGCCACCCGGAGGTCTACGTCGTCATCCTGCCCGCCTTCGGCGTCTTCTCCGAGGTCGTGGCCACCTTCTCGCGCAAGAGGATCTTCGGCTACGTGTCGCTCGTCTACGCCACGGCCGCGATCATGTTCCTCTCCTTCGCGGTCTGGGTGCACCACTTCTTCACCATGGGCGCGAGCCCCGACGTCAACATCTTCTTCGGCATCTCGACCATGCTCATCGCCATCCCCACGGGCGTGAAGGTCTTCAACTGGCTGTTCACCATGTACCGCGGGCGGGTGCGCCTCACCTCCGCGATGCTCTGGACCATCGGCTTCCTCACGACCTTCGTCATCGGCGGGCTCACCGGCGTGCTGCTGGCCATGCCCCCGGCCGACTACGTGCTGCACAACAGCCTCTTCCTCATCGCCCACTTCCACAACATGCTCGTGCCCGGCGTCCTCTTCGGCTTCATGGCCGGGTACACCTACTGGTTCCCCAAGGCCATCGGCTTCCGCCTGAACGAGGCCTGGGGCAAGCGCGCCTTCTGGTGCTGGTTCTTCGGCTTCTATCTGGCCTTCATCCCGCTCTACCTCCTGGGGATGATGGGCATGACGCGCCGCCTGCAGCACTACGACAACCCGGCCTGGCAGCCCTACCTCATCGTCGCGGCCGTGGGCACCTTCATCATCCTCCTGGGCATCGGCTGCACCCTCGTGCAGCTCGCCTTGAGCATCCGGGACCGGGAGAAGAACCGCGACCTCACCGGCGACCCCTGGGACGGCCGCACCCTGGAATGGCTGACCTCCTCGCCCCCCGCGCCCTACAACTTCGCGGTCATCCCCACGGTGCACGACCGCGACGCCTTCTGGGACATGAAGGAGAAGGGCACGGCCTATGAGCCGCCGGAGCGCTACGAAGACATCGCGGTGCCGAAGAACACGCCCTACGGCCTGGCCGTCGGCGTCCTCGCCTTCGTCTTCGGCTTCTCCATGATCTGGTACATCTGGTGGCTGGCCGGGCTGAGCTTCGCGGGCATGATCACCGTGGTCATCCTCCGCTCCGCGGACGACGACACGGACGAGATCATCCCCGCGGCCGAGGTCGCCCGGATCGAGGGCGAGCGGCTCGAGCGGATACGGGGGGCGGCATGAGCGGCCTGCCCGGCGACGGGTCGAAACACGCGCTGATCCTTCAGCGGGAGAGTGCAGAATGCAGACGGAATCCTTGACCATGCCCGCAGATGCCCAGGGAGAGCACGGGGGCCACGACGTGGCCGAGATCCAGGCGCTCGGCTTCTGGCTCTATCTCATGAGCGACCTGATCGTCTTCTCCAGCCTGTTCGCGACGTATGTGGTCCTGGGCCGCAACTACGCGGGCGGCCCCACCGGCAAGGAGCTCTTCGACCTGCCCGGCGTGCTGGCGGAGACCATGCTGCTGCTCACGAGCAGCGTGGTCTACGGCCTCTCCATGGTGGCCATGCAGAAGGGCGACAGGAAGAAGGTCCTCCTGGGGCTCGCGGTCACGTTCCTGTTCGGGCTCGGCTTCGTGGCCATGGAAGTGAGCGAGTTCCGCCACATGATCCTCATTGGCGCGGGGCCCGATCGCAGCGGCTTCCTCTCCGCGTTCTTCACCCTGGTGGGCACCCACGGCCTGCACGTGAGCTTCGGGCTGCTCGGCATGGTGGTCATGATGGTGCAGACGGCCTCCAAGGGGCTGACCGGGCCCGTCCGGTCGCGGCTGACGAGGCTCGGCATGTTCTGGCACTTCCTGGACATCGTCTGGATCGGTCTGTTCAGCATCGTCTATCTGATGGGGGCCATGCAATGAACCAGCCACGACAAGACACCGCGGGGGCCGGAAACGTCTCCTTCAAGGCGTACGCGACGGGGTTCGTCCTCTCGCTCCTCCTCACCCTCGTCCCCTTCCTGCTGGTCATGAACGGGGCGCTGTCCCACATGGCCCTGGTCCTGTGCGTCTTCGCGGCCGCGATCCTGCAGATCTTCGTGCAGCTGCGCTACTTCCTCCATCTCGACAGGTCGTCCGCGATGTACTGGAACGTCATGTCGCTGCTCTTCACCTTCTTCATCATATTCCTCTTCGTGGGAGGCTCGATCTGGATCATGCACAGTCTGCACTACCGGATGTAAGAACATCCGAGGTGCTCAAGAACTATTTCCTGGTCACCAAGCCGTGGATCGTCGCCGCCAACCTGGTGGCGGCCGCTGGCGTCTTCTTCCTCGCGGCCCAGGGGCGCTTCGCGCCAGAGCTCTTCCTGTGCGTCATGGCCGGGCTGTGCTGCGTCGTGGCCTCGGGCTGCGTGCTCAACAACTACATCGACAGGGACATAGACCGGCGCATGGCCCGGACCTGCGGCCGCGTCCTGGCCACGGATTCGATCTCGCTGCAGGGGAGCCTGGCCTACGCCGCGGTGCTCGGGCTCGCGGGCGCGGCGCTGCTCCTGGCCGGGACCAACGGCCTGACCCTGGCCGTGGCCCTGTGCGGCTTCGCGGTCTACGTCGGCGCCTACAGCCTCTATCTGAAGCGCAACTCGGTCCACAGCACGGTCCTCGGCAGCCTGGCCGGGGCCGCGCCGCCCCTTGCGGCGTACTGCGCCGTCAGGAACAGCTTCGACCTCGGGGCGCTCATCGTGCTGGCCATGTTCAGCCTGTGGCAGGTGCCGCATTCCTACGCCATCACCATCTTCCGCCGCGACGACTACGCCGCGGCCGGGCTTCCCGTGATGTCCGTGCGCGCGGGCATCGCCGCCACCAAGCGGCACATCGTCTGGCACGTGGCCGCGTTCGTGGTCGCGGCGCAGATGCTGACCGCCTTCGGGTACGCGGGCTACGCCTACCTCGTCGCGGCCACGGGGCTCGGGCTGTGCTGGCTCGGCATGGCCCTGTCCGGGTTCAGGGCGCGCGACGACCGCCGCTGGGCCAGGCGGCTCTACCGCTTCTCCATCCTGACCATCTTCGCGCTGAGCCTCATGATGTCGGTCGATTTCGCCAGGGGGCCCTTCTGAGCCGCGTCCCGGCTGCTACCCGGGAAGCCTGAAGGGAATGTCCACGTAGAAGGTGCTGCCCTTGTCGGGCACGCTCCGCGCGCTGATCTCCCCGCCCATGAGCTGCGCCAGCCGCTGGGCGATGGACAGGCCGAGCCCGGCGCCGCCGAGCTTCTTGGTGATGAAGTCCTCCGCGATGACGAAGCTGCGGAAGATGCCGGGCAGCTTCTCGGGCGCGATGCCCACGCCCGTGTCGCTGACCCTGACGCGCAGCGGCACGGCGCCCGTCTCCGCTTCTCCCTCGCCCAGCTCCACGCGCACGCCGATGGAACCGCTCAGCGTGTACTTGAAGGCGTTGTCCAGCACGTTGGCCAGGATCTGCAAAAGGCTCGCGCTGTCGCCGACGAGCCTCTCCGGCACCTCCGGGGCGGTCTCGGCCACGAAGTCGAGCCCCTGGATGGTGGCCTTGCGCGCGAAGAGGTCGAAGAGGCAGCGCAGCGCCTTGCGCGGCTCGAAGGGCGCGGGCACGACCAGGAAATCCCCGGCCTCGATGGTGGAGAGCTCCAGGAGGTCGGAGAGCAGGAGCATGAGGCGGCTCGCGGAGCTGGCCAGATGGCCCAGGAGCTCCTGCTGCTCCATGTCCAGCTCGGTGGAGGTCAGCAGGTGGGCCATGCCCTGGATGCCGTTCATGGGGGTGCGCAGCTCGTGGCTCATGTTGGCCAGGAAGACGGTCTTGGCGCGGTCCGCCGCCTCGGCCGCCTCCTTGGCCCGCTTCAGCTCCGCCGTGCGCTCCGCGACCATGCGCTCGAGCACGCGCTGCTGGCGGTAGAGCGCCAGGTGGGTGCGCACCCGCGCGAGGACGATGGAGGGGCTGAAGGGCTTGGTCACGTAGTCCACGCCGCCTATGGCGAAGCCGCGCTCCTCGGCCTCCGGATCGGACAGGGCGGTGACGAAGACCACGGGCACGGAGCTCGTGGCCTCGTCCGCCTTGAGGCGGCGGCAGACCTCGTAGCCGTCCATGCCGGGCATCATCACGTCCAGTAGCACGAGATCGGGCGGGGCCTCGCGGGCCAGGGACAGCGCCTCGAGCCCGGTGGTGGCCACGCTCACGGCGAACTCGCCGCGCAGTATCTCGTTCAGCGTCTCCAGGTTGGAGAGGGTGTCGTCCACGACGAGGATCCTGAGGCGGTCTGCGTGCATCGGCTGCTCCCGTGCCTTCTTCGTTTCTGCCGGACAGGTCCGGCTCAGCGTTCCAGGGCCTCGCGCTCTTCCTCGAAGTCGGCGTGGCAGCGCGAGATGGTCCTGATCTCCTCGGCGAGGGCGAGGAAGACGTCGGCCACGACCGGATCGAAATGCCTGCCGCGCTCCTCGGCGATGATCGCCACCGCCTTGGAGTGGGGGATGGGGGTCTTGTAGACGCGCTTGCTGATGATCGCGTCGTAGACGTCGATCACGGCCATGATGCGCCCGGGCAGGGGGATGTCCTCCCCGGCCAGCCCTTCCGGGTAGCCGCCGCCGTCCCACTTCTCGTGGTGCGAATAGGCGATCTCGCAGGCCACGCCGAGGAAGGAGGCGTGGTCGAGGATCTCCTCGGCCCTGCGCAGGCTCTCGCGGCCGTAGGCCGTGTGCAGCTTCATGACCTCGAACTCCTCGGCCGAGAGCCTGCCGGGCTTGAGCAGGATGTGGTCCGGCACCCCGATCTTGCCCACGTCGTGCAGCGGCGTGGACTTGACCAGCATCTCCACGGTCGTTTTGCGGAAGAAGTCCGCGCAGGCGGGCATCTTGGCCATGGTCGAGGCGACCAGCTCCATGGCGCACTGGGTGCGGCGGAAGTGGCCGCCCAGCTCGTTGTCGCGCATCTCGGCCAGGCAGGCCAGGCAGTGGATGGTCGCGTCCTGGGTGTTCAGGAGCGCCCGGGTGCGCTCCTGCACCAGCTCCTCCAGCCGGTGCTGGTGGGCCTTGAGACGCAGGTGGCTCTGCACGCGGGCGCGCACCACGGCCGGGCTCAGGGGCTTGCCGATGTAGTCGGCCGCGCCCAGGGAGAGCCCCTTGGCCTCGTCGATCTCCGTGCCCAGGGTGGAGACGAAGAGCACCGGGATGGAGCTGGTCTGCGGGTCGGCCTTGAGCCGGCGGCAGACCTCGTAGCCGTCCATTCCGGGCATGAGGATGTCGAGCAGGATGATGTCCGGCGGCGGGACGGCGCGGGCCAGGGCCAGGGCCTCGCGGCCGTTGGTCGCGGCCAGGGTGCGCACCTCGGGCGAGAGGATCTCGCGCAGGATGAGGATGTTGTCGGGCGTGTCGTCCACGATGAGCGCGGTCTCGCACGGCCCCGTCTTCCGGGACTGCGTCATGCCTCGCCACCTCCCCCGGGGCCGCCCGCGTCCGCCTGTCCTTGTGCTGCCGCGCAGGCGCGCAGCAGTGCCTCGGCGTGGCCGTGCGCGACGGAGAAATTAAAGGCGCGCAAGGCCCTGCCCAGGGCCGTGGCCGCCTCGCCCGCTTCGGGCGCGAGCCGGGCGAGGGTCGGGGTCAGCTCCTCGAAGACGTCCAGGGCCCGGGTGTCGTGCCGCGCGAGAAGCTCCGCCAGCTCGCCGAGGCGCGCAGCCGTCTCTTCCGGGGACAGGGCCGGGCCGGAGGCGCCGTCCTCGTCCCGCTCGATGCGGCCGTTGCCCTTCTCGGCCGGGCCCAGGTGCTTCTCGATGGCCGTCGTGGCGGCCGCGGTGCTCGCCGCGAGCCGTGCGAGCGAGGCGGAGCAGGCCGAGGGCGCGCCGCCCAGGCAGGCGTCCAGGTGCGCGGCCGCGGCGTAGACGTCGAGCAGCCCCACGTTCCCGGCCACGCCCTTCAGGGTGTGGGCCTCCTGGCGGGCGAGCTCGAAATCGCCCGCCGCGATCTCGGCGCCGAGCCTTTCGGGCGCCTTGCCGCAGGTGCGCGCGAAGTCGAGCAGCAGCCTGCGGTAGAGCCGGGCGTTGCCGCGCACCCGGGCCAGGCCCGAGGCCATGTCCAGGCCGGGCACGGCGCCCGGCGGCGGCAGCCGCTCCGCGCCCGTGGCCTGGGCCGCGGCGGAAGCGCGGGGCGCAAGGCCGCGGCCCCCGGAGCCGTTTTCCGGGGGGGGCGGAGGCGGCGCCGCGGGCTTCCAGCCCGCCGGGGATATCCAGCGGCCGAGCGCGGCGAAGAGCTCGCTCGGCCGGATGGGCTTGCCCACGTGGTCGTTCATGCCCGCGCGCAGGCTCTTCTCGCGGTCCGTGTCCAGGGCGTGGGCGGTCATGGCGATGACGGGCAGGTCGCGCAGCTCCGACGTGGCGCGGATGCGGCGCGTGGCCTCGAAGCCGTCCATGCCCGGCATGCGCACGTCCATGAGCACGGCCTGGAACCCGCCCCCGTCCTCTGCCGCCGCCATCTGCGTCCGGCCGAGGATGTCCAGGGCGGCCTCGCCGTCGCCCGCCACGGTCACGTCGAGCCCGGCCCCTTCCAGGAGCTCGCGGGCCACCTGCTGGTTCAGCTCGTTGTCCTCCACCAGCAGGATGCGCGCCCCGCGGATGTGGCCCGGGATGTCGTCCGGCCCGGCCCCGGGGGCCAGGGCGTGGTGCTCGTGGCCCTCCGCGTCCAGGGACTCCATGATCGTGTTCAGGAGCACGGAGCGGCTGACGGGCTTGAGCAGCAGGCCGTCCACGTCCGAGATCTCGACCGAGCGCATGATCTCCTCGCGGCCGTAGGCCGTGACCATGATGATCGCGGGCTGCATGGCCAGAGGCATGGTCCGGATGCGCCGGGCGCAGGCCATGCCGTCCATGCCCGGCATCTTCCAGTCGAGCAGGACCACGGAGTAGTCGATGTCGCCGCGCTCCAGCAGGCGCAGGGCCTCTTCTCCCGAGGAGGCAGCGCCCACGGTGAAGCGGAAGGACTGCAGGATGTCGCCGAGGATCATGCGCGAGGTGGCGTTGTCGTCCACGACCAGCACGCCGAGCCCCTTGAGGTCGTTCGGCGTGGCGCGCGGCGCGCCCTCCCGCTCCTCGGGCAGGGGGAAGCGCAGGACGAAGGAGAACTCGCTGCCCACCCCGGGCTCGCTCTGCACCTCTATGCCGCCGCCCATCATCTCCACGATGCGCTTGCAGATGGCCAGCCCGAGCCCCGTGCCGCCGTGCCTGCGCGTGGTCGAGCCGTCGGCCTGGGTGAAGGGGTCGAAGAGGGTGGTGATCTGCTCCGGCGTGAGGCCGATGCCCGTGTCGCGCACCGAGAAGCGCAGCAGGGCGTGCTTCTCGCCGCGCTCGAGCGCGAGCACGGAGACGAGCACCTCGCCCTGCTCGGTGAACTTCACGGCGTTGCCCACGAGGTTGATCAGCACCTGGCCCAGGCGCAGGGGGTCGCCGCAGAGGTCCGTGGGCACGTCGGCGTCCACGGAGAGCAGGAACTCGATGCCCTTGTCCTCGGCGGCCAGGGCGTTGACGTCGACCATGTTGCCGAGCACGGCCTCGAGGTCGAAGCGGACGTTCTCGATGGACAGCCTTCCGGCCTCGATCTTGGAGAAGTCCAGGATCTCGTTGATCACGCCGAGCAGGGCCTCGCCCGAGCGGCGGATCTTGGTCAGGTAGTCGTGCTGCTTGGGGGAGAGCCGGGTCTTGAGCGCCAGGTGGCACATGCCGAGCACCGCGTTCATGGGCGTGCGGATCTCGTGGCTCATGCGGGCCAAAAAATCGCTCTTGGCCTGGTTGGCCTGCTCGGCCTCCTGCCTGGCCTCCTCGATCAGCCGCCCGGCCAGGATGCGCTCGGTGATGTCGCGGGCGATGCCGCGATACCCCACATGCCGTCCCTGCAGGTCCACGATGGCCACGTTGTTGGATTCCAGCACCACCTGCCTGCCGCTCCTGTGAAGGCAGACCGTCTCCCAGTTGAAGAGCGGCATTCCCTGGGCCGAGGCGGCCTCGAAGGTGCAGCGGGCCTTTCCGGCCTCCTCGGGCGGCATGAACTCGAAGGGCGTCCTGCCCGCGACCTCGCCGGGCGAGTAGCCCAGGATGTCGGCCACGCGCGGGCTCGCGTAGGTGATGGCGGCGTCGCGGCCCATCTCCCAGATGAGGTCGCGCGAACTCTCCACGATGCCGCGGAAGCGCGCTTCGCTGCGCGCCAGGGCCAGGTCGGCCAGACCCCGCTCGTGCAGGTGGCGGGCGCGCAGCGCGGCCACCACGGCGGACAGCAGGCAGACCAGCACGAAGACGCCGAGGTAGGACAGCCGGTGCGCCTGTTCCATGCCCGCGAGCACGGCGCGCGGGGTGAAGGAGACGAGCTTCCACTCCCGCCGCACGTCCTCGGGCACCGTCAGGCTCCGGGCCGCCTGGTCCAGGTGGTCCTCCGGGGAGAGGCGCACGGTGGAGAAGGTGAACAGCCCCGCGGGTGTCTCCACCTGGCCCAGGCGCCGGGCGGAGATCGTCTTCCAGGCCTCGGGGTAGGTCGCGCCGAAGGTGACGTTCTGCCTGTCCGGGTACATGAAGCCCCACTCCAGGTCCGGATCGTCGGCGTGCAGCCAGTAGCCGTCCCTGTTCAGGAGCATGACCGTGGGGCCCTTGCCGGACCGGGCGTCATGCAGGCTCCGGTCGTGCGGTCGGTCGGCGTGGATGCGGTCCAGGAGCCGCTGCCCCAGGTAGTTGAGGATCACCACTCCCGCCTTGTCGCCCTTGGAGTCCGCGACCGGGGCCGCGAGGCGGATCATGGGCTTTTGCGGCCGCTCGATGGCGCCGTGCTCGATGTTCAGGTCGAAGGGCGAGACGTAGGCCTCGCCCGGGGAGAGCTTGACCGCGTCGGTGAAATAGTAGCGGTGGACCTTCTGCTGCAGTTGATCCTGCGGCACCAGCACCGGGCTGCCGCCGACGTTGTTGACGCGCACGATCTCGCGGCCGTCCAGGCCGAGGAGGCGGACCTGGTCGAACTGCGGGTTGTCCCCGGCGAAGACGAGGTATTCTGTCTGCAGGTCGCGCAGTTCGGCCGGGCCAGGATGGTCCAGGTAGCGGCGCAGGGCGGTGCGGTGGACGACGCTCAGGAGGTCCCGGAACAGGGAGCCGAGTTCCAGGGAGACGGCCCTTGCCACGTAGGTCTCGCGGGTGATCTCCTCCTGGCGGTAGAGCTCCTCGGCATGACGCGCGTCCTGCCGGAAGGTCAGGAAGAGGATCCCCCCGGCCACGAGGACGATGGGCACGAAGGTCTTCAGGAAGACGCCCAAAGCGCCGGGCACGGTTCGCTGCATCCCACCCCCTTGCAGCCCCCGGAGGCATTTCGGCAAAGCCGGGCGGCCCCTGCCGGAGGCGATGCGTATTGATGCAGGCTAACGGCCAGGACGGTCCGGACCAATTATAATTCCAGTCACGGAATACAACTTCGCTTGTTACACTTGCGCAACGCCTGCGGCCAGGGCCCTTCGGGACATGCGGCCCCTAGAAGGGCACGTTCACCACGCCTCCCTCCACGCGCAGGGCCGCGCCGTTTATGCCCGAGGCGCGCGGGCTGGCCACGAAGGCCACGAGGTCCGCGATTTCGGCGGGCTCCTCGAAGCGCTGGATGAGCGAGGTGGGGCGGATGTCGCGGAAGAACTCTCGCTCCGCGGCCTCGGTGTCGCCGCCGCGCTTTCCGGCCATCTCGGAGATGAACTTCTGCACGCCCTCGGAGCGCGTGGGGCCGGGCAGCACGGAGTTCACCGTGACCGCCGTGCCGCGCGTGAGCAGGGCCAGCCCCCGGGAGAGCGCCAGCACGGCCGCCTTGGAGACGCCGTAGTGGATCATTTCCGCGGGGATGTTGAGGCCCGACTCGCTGGACACGAAGATGACCCGGCCCCAGCCCCGCTCGAGCATGCCCGGCAGGTAGCGCCGCGAGAGGCGCGCGCCGCTCAGCACGTTGACGTCGAGCATGTGCAGCCAGTCCTGGTCGCTGATGTCGGCGAAGTCCTTGGCGGCGTAGATGCCCAAGTTGTTGACCAGGATGTCCGCCGCGGGCACGGCCGCGAAGAACTCCTTGGCGCCCTCGGCCAGGGAGAGGTCCGCGGCCACGCCGCGCACCATGGCCCCGGGCGCGGCGCGCGTCACGGAGAGCACCGCCTCGTCCACGCGTTTTTGCGTGCGGCCGTTCACCACCACGGACGCGCCCTCGCGCGCCAGGGCCTCGGCTATGGCCAGGCCGATGCCGGCCGTGGAGCCGGAAACCAGCGCCGTGCGTCCCTTGAGCGACAATTCCATGGAAAACCTCCTTCCCTCCGCGCATGGGGAGGGCAAGTCTGCACCATACCCCCATGCGGCGGCCGCGTCATCCCCCGACCGCGCAAAAGGCGGGTCCGGCGCCCTTCGCGGGGAACCGGCGCAGGCGAAGAAAAGGCGTGCCGCAGCCGGGCGGGGGTGCTAGAAGCGGGGGAATCAGGAGGTTTCCCCCATGACTCCCATGCAATCGACGGACAGTGCAAACGGACGGCTTGCAGGCAAGAAGGCCCTGGTCACCGGCGGCAGCCGGGGCATCGGCGCGGCCATTGCGCTGCGGCTCGCCCGCGAGGGCGCGGACGTGGCGATCACCTTCACCAGCAGGCCGGACGCGGCCGACGCGGTGACGCGAGAGATCCGCGAGGCGGGCGTACACGCCCTGGCCGTGCAGGCCGACAGCGCGGACGCAAAGGCCCTGGCCGAGGCCGTGAACCAGGCCGCGGACCGGCTCGGCGGGCTCGACATCCTGGTCAACAACGCGGGCCTGGGCACCTTCGGCGCCCTCGCGGACTACCCCCTCGAGGAGCTGGACCGCACCCTCGCCGTCAACACGCGCGCGGCCTTCGTGGCCGCCCAGGCCGCGGCCAGGCGCATGGCGGACGGCGGGCGCATCGTCTTCATCGGCAGCTGCAACGCCGAGCGCGTGCCCTTCGAAGGCGCGACGGCCTACGCCATGAGCAAGGCCGCCATCGTCGGCCTGACCAAGGGCGCCGCGCGCGACCTCGCCGCGCGCTCCATCACCGTGAACAACGTCCAGCCCGGCCCCGTGGACACGGACCTGAACCACGAGGACTCGGACTTCGGGAGGATGCTCAAGGACCGCGTCCTGGCCCTGCCGCGCTATGCCGACGGCGGCGAGATCGCGGCCCTGGTCGCCTACCTCGTGGGCCCGGAGGCGGGCTTCGTGACCGGCGCGAGCCTGACCATCGACGGCGGCTTCACGGCCTGATCCGGGCCGCGCCGACGGCCGGGGAGGGCGGCCTCGCCCCCTTCCCCGGCCCGCCTGGCCCATCTCCTTGGCCCATCTCCTTGGCCTATTTCCCGGCCTGCCCGTCGGTCCGCTTCTCGGGCCCGTCTCCGGGCGTCTGCCACTTCCATTCGCGGATCTCGGGCATGTCCTGCCCGTGGCGGGTGATGTACTCCTTGTGCTCGATGAGCTTGTCCTTCAGCGACTCCTTCAGGTAGGCGCCGCGGTCCCCGCACTGCGGCAGGCGGTCGATGGTGTCCATGACCAGATGGAAGCGGTCCAGGTCGTTCAGCACGGTCATGTCGAAGGGCGTGGTGATGGTGCCCTCCTCCTTGTAGCCGCGCACGTGGATGTTCTTGTGGTTGGTGCGCCGGTACGTCAGGCGGTGGATGAGCCAGGGGTAGCCGTGGAAGGCGAAGATGACCGGCTTGTCCCTGGTGAACAGGGCGTCGAAGTCCGTGTCCGAGAGGCCGTGCGGATGCTCGCTCTGCGGCTGCAGCTTCATGAGGTCCACCACGTTCACCACCCGGATGTGCAGGTCCGGCAGGTGCTCGCGCATGATGGACACCGCGGCCAGGGTCTCGAGCGTCGGCACGTCGCCGCAGCAGGCCATGACCACGTCCGGCCCTGACGTCTGGTCGTTGCTGGCCCAGGGCCAGATGCCGATGCCCTTGGCGCAGTGCTTGACCGCCGTCTCCATGGGCAGCCACTGCGGGGCCGGGTGCTTGCCCGCCACGACCACGTTCACGTAGTGGCGGCTGCGCAGGCAGTGGTCCATGACCGAGAGCAGGCAGTTGGCGTCGGGCGGCATGTACACGCGCACCACCTCGGCCTTCTTGTTGACCACGTTGTCGATGAAGCCCGGGTCCTGGTGGGTGAAGCCGTTGTGGTCCTGGCGCCAGACGTGCGACGAGAGCAGGATGTTCAGCGAGGCGATGCGGTGGCGCCAGGGCAGCCCGGCCGTGACCTTCAGCCACTTGGCGTGCTGGTTGAACATGGAGTCCACGATGTGGATGAAGGCCTCGTAGCAGTTGAACAGGCCGTGCCGCCCGGTGAGCAGGTAGCCCTCGAGCCAGCCCTCGCACTGGTGCTCGCTCAGCATCTCCATGACCCGGCCGCGCGGGGCCAGGAACTCGTCGCTCTCCCGCGTCTCGGCCTGCCACTGCCGGTTCGTGGTCTCGAACACGGCCTCGAGCCCGTTGGAGATGGTCTCGTCCGGGCCGAAGACGCGGAAGTTCCCGGCCTCCTCGTTCTTCTGCGTCACGTCGCGCAGGAAGCGGCCCAGCACGTGCGTGTCGCCGATGGCGCCCATGACGCCCGGCTCGGGCACGTCCACCGCGTAGTCGCGGAAGCTCGGCAGGCGCAGGTCGCGCAGCAGCCCGCCGCCGTTGGCGTGCGGGTTGGCGCCCATGCGGCGCTCGCCCTTGGGCGCCAGCTCGGCCAGCTCCGGGGCGAGCCGCCCGCTCTCGTCGAAGAGCTCCTCCGGACGGTAGCTCTTCAGCCACTCCTCGAGCATTTTCAGATGCTCCGGGTGCTCCGCGGGATCGGAGAGCGGCACCTGGTGCGAGCGGAAATTGCCCTCGATCTTCTTGCCGTCGATGACCTCGGGGCCGGTCCAGCCCTTGGGCGAGTCGAGCACGATCATGGGCCAGCGCGGCCGCTTCGTCTCCCCGCCCTGGCGCGCCGCCTTCTGGATGCGTCCGATCTCCTCCACGACAGTGTCCAGGGTCTTGGCCATGAGCTCGTGCATGGCCTCGGGCTCGTCCCCGGCCACGAAATAGGGCACCCAGCCGTAGCCGCGCATGAGCTGCTCCAGCTCCTCGCGGCCGATGCGCGCGAGCACGGTGGGGTTGGCGATCTTGTAGCCGTTCAGGTGCAGGATGGGCAGCACCGCGCCGTCGTTCTTCGGGTCCAGGAACTTGTTGGAGTGCCAGGCCGTGGCCAGCGGGCCGGTCTCGGCCTCGCCGTCGCCCACCACGCAGGCCACGATCAGGTCCGGGTTGTCCAGCACCGCGCCGAAGGAGTGGCTGAGGGAATAGCCGAGCTCGCCGCCCTCGTGGATGGAGCCCGGACACTCGGGCGAGGCGTGGCTCGGGATGCCGCCCGGGAAGGAGAACTGCACGAAGAGCCTGCGCAGCCCCTCCTCGTCCCGGCTGACCTCGGGGTAGACCTCGCTGTACGTGCCTTCCAGATAGGTGTTGGCCACCACTGCCGGGCCGCCGTGGCCCGGGCCGGAGACGTAGATCATGTTCAGGTCGTGCTGCACGATCGCCCGGTTCAGGTGCGCGTAGATGAAGTTCTGCCCCGGCGTGGTGCCCCAGTGGCCGAGCAGCAGCCGCTTCACGTCCGAAAGCTCCAGCGGCCGCTTCAGGAGCGGATTGTCGTAGAGGTATATCTGGCCCACGGAGAGGTAGTTCGCCGCGCGCCAGTAGGCGTCGATCTTCCGGAGCATGTCCGGGGAAAGCGTTTTTGCGCTCATGGTCGTCTTCCTTGTCGTTGCGGCCGCCGGTCCCGGGACTCTGCCCGGCCGCGGCCCGGTCCGCGCCCTTTCCGGGCGCCGCGTCAGGGGGCCTCCTCGCCTGCCCCTCCCTCGCCCGGCACGGGCGGCTTCTTTCCGTCCTTCCCGGAAACCTCTCCCGCCTTCCCTTCCTTCTCTTCTTCCGCGGCCCCGTTCTCGTCGGGCCCGTCTTCCGTACTCCCGTCGTCGCCGGACTCGTCTTTCTCGGCTTCCTCTTCCTCGGGCTCGGCGCAGCCGCGGAAGTCGTCCCCGGCCGCCTCTCCCGAGGCCAGGCGCAGCAGCTCGCCGTCGATGTCCGCCAGCAGGCGCTCCTGCACCTCCTGGCTCAGCGCGCCGCGGTGGAAGGCGTCGCTGACCACTCCCTTCTCCACCTGCAGCAGGTGGCGCCTGGCCCACTGGGCCTCCTCGGCGCGCAACTGCTCGCTGTCCAGGTGCAGCTCGTGCAGGGCCTGGGTCTCGCGCTCGATGCGGCGCTCGTACTCGCAGCGCAGGTCCTCGACCAGGCCCGGAGCCGTGAAGCGCACGTGCGCCAGGCGGTCCAGCTCCTCCAGGGCCGCGTGGGCCGCCTGCAGCCTGCCGCGCGAAAGCTCGTACTCGGCCAGGTCGCGCCGCCCCCGGGCCACGCCCAGAAGGCGCAGCAGGGGCGACATGGAAAGCCCGTGCACCATGATGGACAGCACCACCACCCCGAAGGTCATGGAGATGAGCAGCTCGCGCTGCGCGAAGTCCTGCGGCAGGCTGAGCGCCAGGACCATGGGCAGGCCGCCGCGCAGCCCGCCCCAGGTGAGCACCGCGCACCACGCCTTGGGGATGCGCTCCCTGGTCCCGCGCAGCAGCGCGCCCACGCCGAAGATGATCACCATGCGCGCGCCCGTGACCACCAGATAGGCCGCCAGGATCGCCCGCCAGGAGTCGATCAGGGCCTGGAAGCGCACCTCGAGCCCGATGAGCAGGAAGACGATGGAGTTCAGCGCGAAGGCCACGTACTCCCAGAACGTCTCGACCGCGATGCGCGTGGACGGCGTCATGCCCACCCGCGCGCCGTAGTTGCCGCAGAGCATGCCCGCGCAGACCGTGGCGATGACCCCGGAGGCGTGGAAATGCTCGGCCGCCAGGAACGAGCCGTAGGCCGCGATGGTCGTCAGCGTGATCTCGATCATGGGCTCGTCCACCTGGCGCAGCACCTGCGACACGCCGAGCCCGAGCCCCATGCCGATGAGCGCCCCGAGGCCCACGATCTTCACGAACATGAGCCCCAGATCGGCCGGGGCCACCACCCGCCCGGCCGCCAGGGCCAGGCTCAGGGTGAAGAAGGCGATGGCCGTGCCGTCGTTCAGCAGGCTCTCGCCCTCCAGCAGCACGGAGAGACGCTTGGGCACGCCCAGGCTGCGGAAGACCGCGATCACCGCCACCGGGTCCGTGGCCGAGATGATGGCCCCGAAGACCAGCGCGTGCTGCCAGGTGAAGCCCTCCACGAAATGGAGCCCGCCCGCCACGCGCGGCAGCACCAGCGTGGTCAGCGCGATGGCCGCGGCCAGACCCGGCAGGGCCAGGGAGGCGATGGCCAGGCGGTTGCGCCAGAATTGCCTGAATTCGATGTAGAAGGCCGCCTCGAAGAGCAGCCCGGGCAGGAAGGCGTTGAAGAGCAGGGCCTTGGTCAGGTGCGGCGCGGGGAAGAGCTGCAGGAAGCCGAGCACCAGCCCCGCGGCCATCAGGGCCGCGGTGTAGGGGATCGTCCACCGCTGCACCGCGATGGCCACGGCCGTGGCCACGACGAAAAGGAGGATGAAGACTGCTTCCGTTTCCATATCTCCGCACCGCCCCCGCCGCCCGCGCACGGCCCGGCGCACGGGCAGGGCAGGGGGAATCCTCCCATCCATACCCTGCCCGGCGGCCCGTGTCGACCTCGGCACGGAAAAGTCATGATCGGGGATGCGGCGGTGCGCGGCGATTTCCGTGGGGAAGGGGGAGAAGGGACCCTTTGAAAAGGGCTCCCTTCTCCCCCTTCCCCACACCCCATCCCTCCTTCCTGGTCGCTGAAAAAGCACCGTCTGCGGCGTCGCTGCGAAGAATGCAACCCCTCGCGTATTTGAGCATACGCATCGGGCTTGCATTCTTCTTGCTCCTTGCATCCAGCACTTTTTGAGCGACCAGGAGGACGTCTTCAGGTTCGCTTCCCTCGACCGGGAAAGGCGTCGTTGCTGTATGCCGTCGTCCGCACGCATCTCCTTTGCCCGCGGCGAGAACAGCGAGCGCCTTTGAAGACTCCCGGCAAAGGAGAGGGTGAAGAGTTTTTGTGACCGGATTTTGGGAGAAGGCGGGTGGGGAGGTCACGCCGCGATGACCGGGCCCCGTCGGCAACCGTGCCCGAGATTTTTCCGCGGTCCGAGCGCAGCGAGGCTCGCGGGAAAAGCTCGGGCACATTCGTTCTCCGGCCTGCCACGCCCAGGCGGCCCGTGCCCGGCCGTCAGCCGTGCCGCGTGCGAAGCGGGTCCAGGCTCAGCCTGGCGCAGGGGAGTCCAGAGGGGGCGCGCAGCCCCC